>NZ_JAALDN010000268.1 GCF_014144855.1 Dietzia maris
AGCCGCTCGATCCGAGGACTTCCATGAGCAACCGGTAGGCCTCGCACGCCGTCTCGGTCCCGTACACCTTGGTCGCCGACGCGGCGATGCGGGTGGGCGCGGCGGTGCCCGCGGAGACGATCTCCCAGTTGCGCAGGGCCAGGTACTCGGCCATCGCGTGGACGCGGGCCAGGTGGGTGCGCACCCACTCGTTGTCCATGACGGTGCCGGCCCCGGGCATGCCGACGTCCGCCGAGCGGGTGGTGCGCGCCCACTGCACGACCTGCCGCAGTGAGGCCTGCAGCGGCCCCGCCGAGGTCAGGGCGACGCGCTCGTGGTTGAGCTGGTTGGTCATGAGCGGCCAGCCGCCGTGCTCGGGGCCCACGAGGTTGCTCGCCGGGACCACCACGTCCTGGTAATAGGTGGCACTGGTGTCCGGGCCGGCCATCGTGTGGACCGGGGTCCACGAGAAGCCCTCGGCGTCGGTGGGCACCATGATCATGGAGATGCCCTTGTGGCGCTTGGCGTCCGGATCGGTGCGCGCGGCCAGCCAGATCCAGTCGGCGTACGCCACCAGCGACGTCCACATCTTCTGACCGTTGATCCGGTACACCTCACGGCCCTCGTGCTCACCGGTCCCGGGCTCGCGGACCGCCCGCGTGCGGAGCGACGCGAGGTCGGTGCCGGAGTCCGGCTCGGAGTAGCCGATGCCGAAGTGCAGCTCACCGCGGCTGATCCGGGGCAGGAAGTAGTTCTTCTGCTCGTCGGAGCCGAACGCCATGATGGTGGGCGCCACGGAGTTGATGGTGAGGAACGGTACCGGGACGCCGGCGATCGCGGCCTCGTCGGTGAAGATGAGTTGCTCGATCATCGGCCGGTTCTTCCCGCCGAATTCTTCGGGCCACCCCAGGGTCAGCCAGCCGTCTCGGCCCATCTCCGCGACGATCTCGCGGTACGCGTCGCCGTGCCCGTACTCGCCGGTGGTGGAGGTGAAGGCCTCGCGTCGTTCAGGGGTCATCAGTGCCGAGAAATACTCGCGCAACTCCCCGCGCAGACGTTCCTGGCCGGTGGTGTAGGTGATGTCCATATGCCCTAAGCTCATCGGTGAGTGGAACACGTTCTAGTGTCGTGTCTCACATAGTATCCAACCATCTCGCGGCCATGGTGGCCGTGGGTGCGACCGAGGAGGACGGCATGAGGATTGAAGTCGATCCCGACCGCTGCGAGGGGCAGGCCGTGTGCGTCGGCCTGGCGCCGAAGGTCTTCGAGCTGAACGACGACGACGAGGTCGTGCGTGTGATCGTCGACGAGGTCCCCGAGGACCTGCAGAAGCGCGCACTCAAGGCTGTGGAGAAGTGCCCGATGGCCGCGCTGAAGGCTGCGGAGTGACCGCGGGGATGGGTCGGGAGAAGCTCGACGCGGACCTCTCACTCGACGGGCGGGTCGCCGTGGTCACCGGGTCCGGCTCGGGTCTCGGCGCGGCCGAGGCTGTCGAGCTCGCCAGGTCGGGCGCGGCCGCGGTGGTCATCAACGACATCCGCGCCGGTGAAGCCGCGGACGCGGTGATCGCGGACATCGAGGCGGCCGGAGCCAAGGCGGCACTCGTCGTGGGCGACGTCTCCGAGCGGGAGACAGCCGACGCCATGGTGGCCGAGGCCCTCAAGCTCGGTGGGCTGCACGTGGTGGTCAACAATGCCGGGATCACGCGCGACAAGATGCTGTTCAACCTCTCCGACGAGGATTTCGACGCGGTCGTGAAGGTGCATCTGCGCGGTCACTTCCTGCTCACCCGCAATGCGGCCGCCCACTGGCGCGAGGAGAGCAAGAAATCCGGGGGGCCGGTCTACGGCCGGCTCATCAACACCTCGTCGGAGGCGGGGCTCTTCGGCCCGCCCGGCCAGGCCAACTACGGCGCGGCCAAGGCCGCGATCACCGCGCTGACGCTGTCCGCGTCGCGGGTGCTGGAGCGCATCGGCTGCACCGCCAACGCGATCGCCCCGCGCGGTCGCACCGGGATGACGGAGGCGGTCTTCGAGCCCTGGGACCCCTCCGAAGGGCCGGATCCGCTCTCGCCGGACCGGGTCGCGGACCTCGTGTCCTACCTGGCCTCGCCCGCTGCTGCGCACGTCACCGGTCAGCTGTTCGTGGTATACGGCGGGATGGTGGCGCTCGTGGAGGCGCCCGTCGTGGAGAAGAGGTTCGACGCGGAGGGTGGCGTATGGGACCGTCGCGAGTTCGCGGATGCGATCTCCGGGCACTGGTCAGGACGCCCGGAGGGCAAGTCCTTCTCCGCTGCGGAGATCATGAAGCTCTGAGTGGCGGGCCCGTCCCCGGCGTGATCGACGTCGATCGCGCCGGGGACGACTTATTGGTGTGTCGGGCGTGTTAGATTCCCCCGACGCGAGCTGGCAGGGGCACCGGTCGGGGGGATGGGGAAGCCCTTGTCAGATAGAACGTGTTCTAGCTACTATGTAATCTGGGTCACGATGAACCGGTCACTTGTTCAGTTTGGTGTGACCGGGGGATGAAAGAAGACAGGAGGGGGGCGATATGGCGAGAGTTCTCGATGCGCCGCTTAAGGGAGTCGGCGATTTCGTCGCCATGAGTCTCGACACGTTCGTGTCCTTCCCGTCGATCGTGCGGCAGGGCCGGGAGTTCGTCGAACAGTCCTGGTTCATCGCCAGGGTCTCCATGATGGCCACCATCCTGGTGGCGATCCCGTTCACCGTCCTGGTGAGCTTCACGCTCAACATCCTGCTCCGCGAGATCGGTGCGGCCGATCTGTCGGGGGCGGGGGCCGCGCTCGGCGCCGTCACCCAGGTCGGTCCCATGGTCACGGTCCTCATCGTGGCGGGGGCCGGGGCCACCGCCATCTGCGCGGACCTCGGGGCCCGCACCATCCGCGAAGAGATCGACGCGATGGAGGTCCTCGGGATCGACCCGGTCAAGCGCCTGGTCGTCCCCCGGGTCGCCGCGTCCACCTTCGTGGCGCTGCTGCTCAACGGCCTGGTGTGCACGATCGGCATCCTCGGCGGTTTCCTCTTCTCGGTTCTTCTGCAGGGCGTCAACCCGGGCGCCTTCGTAGACGGGATCACCCTGCTCACGGGCCTGGGTGAGCTCATCCTGGCGCAGATCAAGGCCGGCATGTTCGGCATGCTGGCCGGGCTCGTGGCCTGCTACAAGGGCCTCTACGTCCGGGGCGGGCCGAAAGAGGTGGGCAGCGCTGTGAACGAGACCGTCGTCTTCGCCTTTATGGCCCTGTTCGTCGTCAACACCGTGCTCACGGCGGTCGGCGTCAAGGTCCTGGGGGCGTGAGGTGGCCGTCATCGAGACCACCCGGTTCCCGCATCTCGCGCGGGCCCGGCACCACACCGTCGGCAGGGCCGACGACTTCGGCGGCATCGCCCTGTTCTTTTGGCGAGCACTGCTGGCCACGCCGCGGGCGCTCACCCAGTACCCGAAGGAGACACTGCGGCTCATCGCCGAGATCGCCATGGGAACGGGTGCGCTGGCGATGATCGGCGGCACAGTGGTGATCGTCGGGTTCCTCACCCTCGCCACCGGCGGCGTGATCGCGGTCCAGGGCTTCTCCTCGCTCACCGACGTCGGGGTCGAAGCGCTCACCGGCTTCTTCGCGGCGTTCATCAACGTCCGCATCGCCGCACCCGTGATCGCTGGCATCGGGTTGGCCGCCACCATCGGTGCCGGCGCGACGGCCCAGCTCGGGGCGATGCGGGTGTCCGAGGAGATCGACGCGCTGGAGGTCATGGCGATCGACTCGATCACCTACCTGGTCTCCACCCGGATCGTCGCCGGGATGATCGCCGTGGTGCCGTTGTACTCGCTCGCCGTCATCGCCTCGTTCCTGGCGAGCCGGTTCGCGACCGTGCAGATCTATGGTCAGTCCGGCGGCGTCTATGACCACTACTTCTCGACGTTCCTCATCCCCACGGACATCCTGTGGTCCTTCGTTCAGGCCATCGCGATGGCCATCGCGATCATGCTCATCCACACCTACTACGGCTACAACGCCGCCGGCGGTCCCGCCGGCGTCGGCTCGGCCGTGGGCAACGCCGTCCGCACCTCGCTCATCGCGGTGGTGACCGTAACCCTTCTCTTCTCCCTCGCGATCTACGGCGGAGACGGCAACTTCAACCTGTCAGGATAGGAGGCGGACGTGGCGAGAACTGTGAGTCAGAGCGATACGGTGCCCAAGCGCATCGCGGCGACGGTGCTGGCGCTCTTCATCGTCGTGGTGATCGCGCTCTCCCTCCTGATGTTCGCGAGGGTCTTCGACAGCCGGGTGCCGTTGACCGTCCGCAGTGATCGCGCCGGTCTGGTCATGGAGGCCGACGCCAAGGTGCGCGCCCGCGGTGTGGAGATCGGCAACGTCAAGGACATCCGCCAAGAGTTCGGCGGGGCGACGATCGAGATCGAGGTCGATCCCGCGGCGCTGGAGGCCATCCCCGCCAACTCCCCGGTGACGATCGGATCCAACACAGTGTTCGGTGCGAAGTCCGTCGACTTCGAGTCCCCGATGCGGCCGGACCCGACGCCGCTGGCCGCGGGCACCGTCGTCGAGGCGTCCAATGTCACCGCCGAGGTCAACACACTGTTCCAGGACCTGACCGACCTGCTCATCGCGATCGAGCCGGAGAAGCTCAACGCCACCCTCGGCGCGGTCTCCGGGGCGGTCGACGGGCGCGGTGAACAGGTGGGGCGCACGATCACCGACTTGGGCGACTACCTGCAAGAGATCAACCCGCAGATCGACACCCTCCAGAGGGACCTGGCCAAGGGGTCGCGGGTGGCCAACCTCTACGCCGACGTCACCCCCGACATCATGCGCCTGCTCGACTCCGGCACCGATGTCGGCGCCAACGTCGTCAACAACCAGGCGCGGTTCGAACAATTGCTGGTCTCTGCGATCGGCACGGGCGAGACCGGCAAGCGCCTGCTGTCCGAGAACGGCAACGAATTCGTCAAGACGCTCTCGGACCTGCGTGCCTCGACCAGCCTGCTGGCGGAGTACCACCCCATGCTCACCTGTCTGATCGTGGGCCTGAACCAGGGCGTCGAGGGCGCCAACTCAGCCTTCGGCGGCGAGGACCAGCCCGGCCTGGTATTCAAGTCGGGGTGGCAGCAGGGGGCGCGAGCGTACGAGTACCCCAAGGACCTGCCGAAGGTCAACGCCAGCACCGGACCCAACTGTTACGGCCTCCCGTTCCCGGACCCGGAGGTCCACGCCCCGTTCGTCGTCACCGACACCGGCTCGAACCCCGTGGAGGGCATGCCCGACGTGTTCACCACTCGCCCCGCCCCGCTGTTCGGCCCGTTGCGGCCCACCGAGCCTGGTCGTCCCGCGCCCCCGACGCTGCTGCAGGTCATGCTCGGCATGGACGGGGAGGCCCCGTGACCGCCGGGCGCTCGGCAGCGCGAAACGCCCGTCTCACCCTGATCAAGCTGGCGATCTTCACCACGGTGATGGTGCTGGTCCTGGCCGGTCTGGTCATGGTCTTCAGCGAGTACCGCTCCGGCGCGTCCGAGAAGTACAATGCCGAGTTCACCGACGTCTCGGGGCTGGAGTCTGGGGATAAGGTGCGCATCGCGGGAGTGGAGGTGGGCCGCGTCGACCGGATCGCACTGGCGGACGGGAACACAGCCGCGGTCCGGTTCTCCGTGGCCGGGAACCAGGTCGTGCACGCTAGCACCGAGGCGATGGTGCGGTACGAGAACCTGACCGGGGACCGCTATCTGGAACTCAACCGGGGGGAGGGGGATCAGTCTCCGCTCGAGGCGGGCGAGACGCTGCCGATCTCGCAGACCTCCCCGGCTCTGGACCTCGACGCGTTGCTCGGCGGGTTCCGTCCGTTGTTCAGGGCACTCGACCCCGGCCAGGTGAACCAGCTGTCGGAATCGATCGTCAAGGTATTCCAGGGCGAGGCCGGAACCGTGCAGGACCTGCTCGCCTCGACGTCGTCCCTCACTCAGACACTGGCTGATCGGGACCAGCTCATCGGAGACATCATCACCAATCTCAACGGGGTGCTCACCACGGTGGCGGACAACCAGTCCAACGTCGATTCGATCGTCGACGACCTCCAGCAGCTCGTCTCTGGTCTGTCGGCGAACTCCGAGCCGATAGGCGAGTCCGTCGAACGCCTCAACGACGCCAGCGCCAACATGACCACACTCCTGTCCGACGTCCGCCCGGCCCTGCGCGAGGACGTCGCCCAGATCGACCGGGTGGCGACACTCATCAACGAGGACGAGCCGTTCGTCGAGAACGTGATCAACCGGCTCCCGTCCGACTTCGAGAAGATGGGGCGCTTGGGCGTGTACGGCAGCTTCTTCCAGTTCTATCTCTGTGGTGTGATCGTGCAGGTCACCAACCCCGTGACCGGCAGGGGCGTGTACCTGCCCCAGTACGAGCAGACGACGGGACGGTGTGCGTTCCCCGATGAGTGACACAATAGACGGGACCCCGCCGAAGGCGCCCCGAGGACAGCTCCGGTTCCGCGACCGCGACCCCAAGACGATCGGTGTCTGGGGAGCCGTGGGGGCCGTGGCGTTGATGGCGATCTCGCTGAACTACGACCGGATCCCCTTCGTCAACGGGCTGCGGAACGCCACGGCGTACGTGGCCGACGCAGCCGGGCTCAACACCGGTGACGAGGTGCAGGTGGCCGGGATGAGGGTCGGTTCGGTGCGGAAGATCGAGCTCGACGGGGACAGGGTCAGGGTCCGCTTCGACATCGACACCGACGTCGCGCTCGGCGCGGACACCTCCGCCCAGATCAAGACCGACTCGATCCTCGGCCGGCGTGCGCTCGGGGTCTTCTCTGACGGCCAGGGCGAGCTCCCCGCCAACATCATCCCGCTCGAGCGGACCTCGGTCCCGTACTCGCTCACCGCCGCGCTTGGCGACCTCAGCAACACCGTCGAGGCAATGAACACGGACAAGGTCGACGAGGCGCTGACCGTGCTCGCCGAGACCATGGAGGGGTCCTCGCCTGAGATCAGGGGAGCGCTGGACGGGATCACCAGGCTCTCGCGCTCTCTCAACGAGCGTGACGAGGGCGTACGGCAGCTCCTCGACAAGGCCGCGGGGACCACCGACATTCTCGGGCAGCGAAGTGACCAGATCAACCAGCTCATGGTGGACGGCAACGTGCTGTTCACCCAGCTCGACCTCCGGCGAAGGGCCCTCAGCGAGTTGATTGTCAACATCGACGAACTCGCCCGGCAGCTCTCGGGGGTGGTCCAGGACAACGAGGCACAGCTCGGACCCGCCCTGGACAAGTTGGAGCAGGTGTCGGATCTGTTGATCCGCAACAAAGAGGACATCGATCTGGGGCTGCGCCGGATCGTGCCGTTCTCCACGGCGCTGAGCGAGGCCGTGGCGTCCGGACCGTGGTTCAACGCCTACATATCCAACTTGTCGATCGGTCATTACCAGCAGACCATCCTGCGCGACCTCATGCCTCTCATCGACGACCGCGTCCAGCCCGAGCCCGGACTGGTGCGCGAGCCGACGCTGCCGGCCGTACCGGGTCTGACCCTGATGGACGAGCACCCCGGCTGGGGCGAGAAGAGGTTGCCCCGATGAGTCGACTGTTCTCGTCCACACTGTCCAAGGTCGTGGCCCTCGTCGTCGTCGTCCTCCTCGTGATTGCCACGGTGTGGTTCTTCTCCACCCGGACCAAGACGATCATCGCCTTTTTCGAATCCACCCGTGGCGTCTACGAGGACGACACCGTCCGGGTGCTCGGGGTGCGTGTCGGACGGATCTCCGAGATCACCTCCGAGGACGGCAGGTCCAAGGTCACGATGAAGGTCGACCGGGACGTCCCGGTCCCCGCCGACGCCACCGCGTTGCTCGTGGCACAGTCCCTCGTGGCCGAGCGGTTCATCCAGATCACCCCCGCCTTCACGGGCGGCGAGGAGATGCCGGACGGCGGCACGATCCCCGTCGAGCGCACCGCGATCCCGGTGGAATGGGACGGGGTCAAGGAGCAGCTCATGAAGCTGTCCACCGCCCTCAGTCCCGTTGGTGACGAGGAGACGGGCCCGCTCGGCGAGTTCGTCGACTCGGCCGACGCGATGCTCGACGGCAACGGTGCGGAGGTCCGCGACGCCCTCAACGAGGTCTCGCAGACCATGGCGCTGCTCTCGGACGGGCGAGAGAACCTCTTCACCACCCTCAAGAACCTGCAACTGTTCGTCACCGCGCTCTCACAGAGCGAGGAGCAGATCGTGTCCTTCGGGGGGAGGCTGGCCAGCGTGTCGCAGGTGCTCGGAGACCAGACGGGCAACATCGATGCGGCGCTGAGCGATCTCGACCTGGCGGTGACCGACATCAACCGGTTCCTTGACAACAACGGGGAACGCGTGACCACTGCTGTCGACAAGCTCGGCCAGGCGACCGAGGTGGTGCGCGACCGGCGGGCCGAGCTGGAGGGAGTGCTCCACGTGGGCCCCACCGCCATGGCCAACTTCTACAACATCTACCGGCCGTACCAGGGCGTCCTCACCGGGGTGTTGACCATGAACCAGATGGCCAACCCGACCAACTTCATCTGCGGTGCGATCGCGGGCCTGGCCAACAACACCGCCGAATCCGACGCACAGCTGTGCGCCCAGTACATGGGCCCGCTGTTCAACTCGCTCGCCTCCAACTACCCATACGGCGCGGTCACCCCGCCGATCACGCCCACCGCGGAGCCCCAACAGATCTGGGACTCGCAGAAGCCAGGGACGCAGACCCCACCGGGTGTGCAGCCGGTCTCCGACCGGCCCGACCCGCTGATCAACGTGGTCAACAAGGGCGACAACCTCACCGACACCTTGCTCGTGACGGGAGATGCGTAGATGTTCCGCAACCGACCCAGTGGCCGAATTCTGACGGCAGGTGCACTCGGCGCCGTCGTGCTGCTCTCCGGTGCCGGATGCACCTGGGAGGGTCTCAACTCCCTGCCGCTACCCGGTGCGCAGGGCAGGGGCGAGGGTGCGTACGAGATCACCCTTGAGATGCCCAACGTCACCACCATCACCCGCAACTCCCCGGTCCGAGTGAACGACGTCAACGTCGGATCGATCACGGACATGCAGGTGGAGGACTACACGGCGATCGTCACGGTCTCGCTCAACGAGGATGTCCGGCTCCCGGCCAACGCGCATGCGAAGATCGGGCAGACCAGCCTCCTGGGGTCGCAACATCTCGAGATCTTCCCGCCCCCGGACGGCGAACCCGAGGGCTCGCTCTCCGACGGGGACGTCATCCCGTTGGCCCGCGCCGGTGTGTACCCGACCACCGAGCAGACGCTGTCGGCGCTGTCGGTGGTCCTCACCAACGGCGGACTGGCCCAGTTCGAGACCATCTCCCGCGAGCTCAACACCGCGTTGGACGGTCGCCAGTTCGAGGCCAAGGAGGTCATCTCCCAGCTGGAGACCACCGTCAGTGGTCTCGACCAGCAGCGGGCCGACATCATCGCGGCCATGGACGGTCTGGACCGGCTCTCGCGGCAGATCAACGAGCAGAACGACACCCTGGCCAAGGCGCTGGGTCAGATGCCCGAGGCCGTCGCGCTGATCAACGACCAGAAGCAGGAGCTGACCACAGCAATGGTCTCGCTCGGGGATTTCGGCAACAAGGCCAACCAGGTGATCGACGCCGGTGGTGGACAGAACCTGGTGGACAACCTCCGCGACATCACGCCGGTCCTCGACTCGCTAGCCAACGCCGGGCGCGACCTGACCCGGGCGCTGAGCGTGCTCATCACGTTCCCGTTCCCGCAGGCGGGCATCGACAACTTCCTCCGCGGCGACTACGCCAACCTGTACATCCACGCCGACACGACGATGCCGCGTCTGTCGGAGACCTTCCTCCTGGGCACCGAGTTCGGCAACCGTATGGCCGGCCTCGAGGGCTATGTGGGCCTCGCGCCCAATCCGCTGGCCGGCGCGAACCCGTTCTCCCTTGAGATCCCGCGGCTGGAGCACTCGGGCGAGGAGCCGTTCGCCGAACTGCCGCCTGAGCCGGAATCCGGTGCCCCGACCGAGGAGGCCCCCCGATGACCCGGTTCGTGCGAATCCAGCTGACCATCTTCGCCGTGGTGACGGTTCTCTCCCTCTCGGTGATGTCGGTCTCGTACCTCAAGCTGCCGACTGCGTTCGGCTGGCAGCGCACCGATGTCGCACTGCAGATGCCGGACACCGGTGGGCTCTACAAGAACGCCAACGTCTCCTACCTGGGCAATGTGATCGGGAGGGTCGACGCGGTCACCCTCAAGCCCGGTCACGTCGTGGCCGAACTGCACTTCGACACGCGGGCGGAGGTCCCCGAGAACGTGCGTGCGCAGATCCGGAGTGTCTCCGCGGTCGGAGAGCAGTTCGTCGAGTTAGTGCCTGAGGGCGAGCCCGTCGGCGAGATGGCCGACGGCACCGTGCTCGGCGAGGACCGGGTCGACATGCCCCAGGGGATCGGCCCCGTCCTGGACCAGGCCACGGTGCTCATGGCGTCGATCGACGACGGCAAGATGCGCCGCGTCATCTCTGAGTCGTTCGACGCGTTCAACGGTTCCGAGCGGGAGCTCCAGCAGTTCCTGGACTCCGCGCAGCTCCTCCTTGAGGAGGCCCAGCGCAACACCGGGGCCACCCGCCAGCTGATCGCCGACGCCGAGCCGGTCCTGGACTCGCAGCTGCGCTCATCGGACTCGATCCGTGCCTGGACCCGGAACCTCGCAGACCTGACCGATCAGCTCCGGGTCAACGAGCCCCAGCTGACCTCGATCATCCAGCGCGGCCCGGACTCGCTGGCCCGGGCGACCAGGGTCCTCAACGATCTGCAGCCGACCATGCCGGTGCTGGTCGCCAACCTGGTGAGCGTCGGCGAGGTTGGCGTGGTCTACAACCGCTCCATCGAGCAGTTGCTCGTGATCTACCCGGCCCTGGTGTCCTCGCTCATCACCGCGATCAACGGCGCCAAGGACACCGGTGAGATCAAGGTGGATTTCAACCTCCAGATCAACGAGACCCCGCCGTGCACCACCGGCTTCTTGCCGGCGGACCAGCGGCGGTCGCCCGCCGACCTGTCCGTGCCCCCGCTGATGAACGGCATCTACTGCAAGGTCCCCAAGGACTCCCAGACGACCGTCCGTGGAGCCCGCAACCTGCCGTGCATGGAGTATCCCGGTCGGCGGGCGGCGTCGCCCGCCGAGTGCGCGGCGAACGACTACCAGCCCGAGGGGATCAACCCCCCGGACACGAGCGAGGTCGGTCCGCCCGGGAACAACCCGAACGGGTGGAACGTTGTGCCGTCGTCCGACACCGGTGAACAGGAGATCCGCACGTCGGCCGCGATGTACGACCCGTCGACGGGCGAATACCTGGGCGCCGACGGCAAGACGTATCGTCAGCTCAATCTCGGTGATGCCGGACGACTCTCGGCGGACGCCGACCTGGCCGACATCCTCACGAACGGAGTGACCTAGTGCCACAGCCGGACGACAACCCCGCCGACCGTGGGCGCCCCTGGCTCACCGTGACCGCGGTGGTCGCGGCGGTCTGCCTCGTGGCCGCCGTCGTCGCGACGTCGCTGTGGCTGGGTGAGCGGAACTCGGCGGCCTCCGTGCGCGCCGACCGGGCCTCCGCGACCGAACTGGACGCCTCGTACCGTGACTTCGCGACGACTGTGATGACCAAGCTCATGACCATCAGGCAGGAGACGCTGTCGGAGGACGTCGACGAGATCGTCGGCCTGATCGACGGCGATTTCTCGGAGCAGTTCGCGCCTCGCCGCGATTCGTACGAGGACGTCGTCAAGACCACCAATGTCGTCGCCGACGGTGTGGTGTCCGCCGCCGCCGTCGAGCACTCCTACCCCGACCGGGCCGAGGTGATCATGGCGATCGACCAGACCATCGGCAACCCGAAGTCCGATGAGGACCAGGACCGCCAGTACCGTGTGCGCGTGACCGTGAACCGACACGACGACGGCGAGATGAAGGTCACGGGGGTGAACTTCATCCCATGACCACTCCCGACTCCGACATCCGCGCCACCCGTCGCGCCCAGCGCGAGGCCGAACGCGCGGCCCGCGCCCAGCGCAAGGCCGACGCCGCCCGCGAG
>NZ_JAALDN010000026.1 GCF_014144855.1 Dietzia maris
ATCTGGTCGAGGGCGCCGGCGGCGTGCTCGTCCGGCTCGGTACCGGCCTCACCGTCCTCGACCTCGCCCGGTCGCTCGACGCCCCGGTCATCGTGGTCGCGAGGGCCGGACTGGGCACGCTGTCGGACACCGAGCTCACCGTCCGCGCGATCGAGGCGGCGGGTCTGCGGTGCGCGGGGATCGTCATCGGGTCCTGGCCGGCCGATCCGGACCTCGCCGAGCGCTGCAACCTCGAGGATCTGCCCCGCCTGACCGGGGTTCCGGTGCTCGGCCGGGTGCCCGCGGGTGCCGGGGCGGTGGAGCGGGACGAGTTCGGGCGGCGCGCACCGGGGTGGTTCGTCCCCGACCTGCTCGACGTCCTTCGAAGCGGAGATCGGCGGGTGCACTACGGTGAGAAGTCGACGGTTATCGGATCTCCGGCCTGTCAGGCTGCGGGATGACGTCCGAGGTACTCGTCGATCGCTGACCGGATAACCGCACTCATCGGCTGCCCGGTCCGCTCGGCATAGTCCGCAAGCCTTCGGCGGTCCGACTCGGTCAAACGGACAGCCAACGGCCGGGTCTCTTCTGCGACATCACCGGTCCGCGGCCGGCCGGGCCGGTAGTCCGGACGTATTTCGACAGCCCCGGCGTCGATCTCGTACTCGCCGGCCTCCACCGCGTCGGCAAGACGCTCGTAGCGAGCTTCACGTTCACTGGCAGCACTCATCATTCCTCCAATCGCGCTCTCTGCCGGGCACTGACCTCATCGATCAGATCAACCGCCCCTCCGGTTGCCACGAGGACCTCGCGAGCCACAGCCGCCGTCAGTAGCGAACTATCGGATGCGCCAGCACCGCTCTGATCTCCGCATCCGCAACTCCATGTCGGCGTGCGGACGCGTAGATCACCGCTTTCACATTCAAAACTGTATCACGGTTTGAGGCGACGAGAACGACCGAGGCGGGGCGGGGCGGTCCACTTGCCGGTCGCGGTCCCAGCCCTGCTGAGCAGGTAGAATCGGCTGCACGTCGACGCAAGGAGACTGTGTGGCCACCCGCATCCGCCCGACCACCGACCAGGCACTCGCAGGAGCCGCCGCCGGCCATCGCATGGCCGGCATGGAGCCGTCACCCGAGGCCCTCGAGATCACCCGCCGGTTCGCCGACGGGCTCCTCACCCGCGACCGGGCTCTCGCCGAGATCCGCGCCGCGGTGCGTGAGCGCACCGCTCCCTGACGCTGCCCTCACGCCAATGAACCCCCGAGATCCGTACAAGGAACCCTCGGGGGTTCTGCGTAACCGGCTGGGCATCTCCGACCCCGCCGAGCTGGCGGAATACGAGCGCGACCTGGCCTTCTTCCGGGTCGTGGAACTGGAACTCAGCCCGCTGGAGGGTCGATTCGATTTCGAGCACCTCCGCGCGATCCACCGCTACATCCTCCAGGACATCTTCGACTGGGCCGGCGAGCTCCGGACCGTCGACACCCGCGCCCTCGGCATCCCTCATGCCCGCCCGCAGTTCCTGCCCGACGAACTCGACCGGGTCCTCCGGCAGATCGCCACCCGACCGCCCAGCACCACCGACCCCGACGCGGCCACCGACACCATCGCCGAGCACTGGTCCGAGCTCACCCTCGTCCACCCGTTCCGCGACGGGAACAGCCGCACGCAGCGAGTCTTCTTCGACCAGATGTTCCGCCACGCCGGGTGGGCCGTCAACTGGGCCGGCATCGACGCCTCAGCGGCCCACGCCGCCCGCCACATGTCGGTGTACGGGCGACCGGACTACCTCGCCGACCAGCTCAGGCACGCCGTCCACCCGGCCACCGAGCTCGCCGAGGGCCGCCTGGCCACCACCCTGGGCAACCGTTCGCTGCTCGACTCCTCCGCGCATTTCCACGCCATGCGCGAGCACCACAGGGCCGCGGTCATCACGCCCTACGGCCACACCGGGTGACCGACTGGCGGCCGGGCTCCCCGCCGGGGTCCCCACCGCGTCGTCGCGCCCGGTCAGGACAGGTCGAGGAAGCTGCGCAGGTCGTCGAAGGACTCGCGCACCACCGAGTAGTGCGCCCACTTGCCGCGCTGCTCGCGGACCAGCAACCCGGCCTCGACGAGCTTCTTGAGATGGTGGCTGATCGTCGGCTGGCTGATGTCGACCACTTCGAGGAGGTCGCACGCGCACACCGAGTCACACCCCTGCGCCGCGATATGCGACAGGAGGCGCAGCCGCATCGGGTCCGCGAGCGCCTTGAGTCGCGCCGACATCCGCTCGGCGGTGGGAGCGTCCACCGGCCCCGCCGACATCGAGCAACACGCGTCCTGCACCGGGGCCGACAGGCCGGGTTCCACTGTTGTCATCGTCCACCTCACCTGCCCCCGAAGATACATTGACACTTACCGATATGTCAGCCTAGCCTCCCCCATAGACAATCATCGATCTAAGGACGTTCTCCCGGATGAGCACCATGATGACCGGGCCCGGCGTGGCACCGGTCGCCAAGAAGATGTCGTTCCTCGACCGCTGGCTGGCCCTCTGGATCCTCACGGCGATGGCCGTCGGGCTGCTGCTCGGACGGTTCATCCCCGGCCTCGACCGGGCGCTGGACTCGGTGAAGATCGGCGGGATCTCCGTCCCGATCGCCATCGGCCTGTTGGTGATGATGTACCCGGTCCTCGCGAAGGTCCGTTACGACGAGACCCACCGGGTCACCGGTGACCGGAAGCTCCTCACACTGTCGCTGTTCCTCAACTGGATCGCCGGTCCGGCGTTCATGTTCACCCTCGCGTGGGTCTTCCTACCCGACCTGCCGGAGTTCCGTACCGGGCTGATCATCGTGGGCCTGGCCCGCTGCATCGCCATGGTGTTCATCTGGAACGACCTGGCCTGCGGCGACCGGGAGGCCGCGGCGGTGCTGGTGGCGATCAACTCGGTGTTCCAGGTCGTGGCGTTCGGCGCCCTGGGCTGGTTCTACCTCCAGCTGCTGCCGTCCTGGCTGGGACTGGAGACCACGACGGCCGAGTTCTCCGTGTGGGCGATCGTGCTCTCGGTACTGGTGTTCCTCGGCATCCCGCTGCTGGCCGGCTTCCTCACCCGGGTCTTCGGGGAGCGGGCCAAGGGCCGCGACTGGTACGAGGAGACGTTCCTCCCCCGGATCGGCCCGTGGGCCCTCTACGGGCTGCTGTTCACGATCGTGTTGCTGTTCGCCATGCAGGGCGACGCGATCACGTCCCAGCCGCTCGACGTGGCGCGGATGGCCGTGCCCCTCCTGCTGTACTTCGTCCTCATGTTCCTCGTCAGCCTGTTCGCCTCGCGGGCGGTGGGACTCAACTACGCGAAGTCGACCAGCGTGGCCTTCACCGCGTCGGGCAACAACTTCGAACTGGCGATCGCGGTGTCGATCGGCACCTTCGGCATCGCCTCCGGCCAGGCCCTCGCGGGCGTGGTCGGGCCTCTCATCGAGGTCCCGGTCCTCATCGGGCTCGTCTACGTCGCCCTGTGGGCCGGACCGAAACTCTTCCCCGGCGACCCGACCCTGCCCGATCGTTCGGTGACCGGGACCCGCTCATGACCGGGGAGCAGCAGGCGCACCACGTCCCTAGCGTTCTGTTGGTGTGCGTGAAGAACGGCGGCAAGTCCCAGATGGCGGCGGCGCTCATGCGCCTGCACGCCGGCGACGCCGTCGCCGTCCATTCGGCGGGCACCGCGCCCGGCTCGGCGGTCAACGCGCTCGCCGCGGAGGCGGTCGCTGAGGTCGGCGCCGACATGTCCGGCGAAACACCCACGGCCATCGACCCCGACCTGCTGCGACAGGTGGACCGGGTGATCGTCCTGGGCGACGAGGCCGCCGGGGAGATCGACGACGACGACGAGGTCAGCGCGCTCGAAATCTGGCGCACCGACGAGCCGTCGCACCGGGGCATCGAGGGCATGGAGCGGATGCGTCTGGTCCGCGACGACATCGATCGCCGCGTCCGCACCCTGCTCGCAGAGCTGACCGATTTCAGGCCCCGCGTGCTGTTCGTCTGCGTCCACAACGCAGGGCGCTCCCAGATGGCTGCCGGCTACCTGTCCCACCTGGCCGGAGGACGAATCGACGTCCTGTCGGCCGGGTCGGCACCCAAGGATCAGATCAACCCGGTCGCCGTCGAGGCGATGGCTGAGGACGGCGTCGACATCACCTCGGCGACCCCGAAGATCCTCACCACCGACGCCGTCCGCGCGTCCGACGTGGTCATCACCATGGGCTGCGGTGACGCGTGCCCGATCTTCCCCGGCAAGCGCTACGAGGACTGGGAGCTCGCGGACCCCGCAGGCCAGGGACTCGAGGCCGTCCGCCCCATCCGCGACGAGATCAAACGGCGGGTGAGCGCGCTGATCTCCGAACTGCTCGAGACCGGATCGTAACGGGCGGGCAGGGGGCTGGCCCGCTCCCCCGGACCACCTCGCCGACCGGGCAGGTTCAGCCGACGTGCCAGTGACGGCGGATGAGCTCATCCCGGTCGGCGTCGCCGTTTCCGGAGTCGCCCACCTCGTCGTCGTCGTCGTTGCCGTCGTCATCGTCGTCGTCATCACCGCGTAGCCCCGCGAGCACCGAGTCGATGAGCGCGGCGGGGAACACACCGTCGGCCTCGAATATTTCGCGCTCGGCCTCCAGCACGTCGGCCGACTCCGCGCACGAGGTGGGCAGGGTCTCGAAGTCCTCGCCGTCGGCGGCGTTGAGGCGCTCGGCCTGCTCCAGGCTGCCCGGGTCGTCGAGCCCGCGCCTGGCCGCCACTGCCATGCCCGCCAGGAGCAGGTGCACGTCGGCTGAGCCGTCGCCGAGCCGGAACTCGACGGTCTGGGGGTGCGTGGCGGGCTCGGGGATCGGCTCGGAGCTGCCGGGGTTGGCGTGGGCGACCATGTCGGCCAGGACGTCGCCGCCCCAGGCCAGCGGGACCCGGACCAGGCCGGTACGGTCCTGCATCCCCCAGCAGATGTCCTCGGGCGACTCGTCGCCCTCGGCGAACCGCAGGTAGGAGGTGGGGACGGTGTTGCCGAACGCGGACAGTGCCCGGGCGGCCGAGAGGTAGCCGGCGATCAGTCTGCGCGCGGTGTCGGTGATGCCGGCGTCGTCGACGATGACGTTGGTACCGTCGCGCACCAGGCGGCTGTGGATGTGCAGTCCGTTGCCCGCGCCGTCGCCGCTCACCAGCGGGGCGAAGGTCGCCTCGAGGCCGTGAGCGTAGGCGACCTGACGCACCACCCACTTGGTCAGGACGATGGCGTCGGCGGCCTGCTCCAGGGGGACGGGCTGGAGTTCGATCTCGTGCTGGACCAGCTGTCGGTCGTCCTCCAAGATGTTGCCGACCTCGCCGTGCACGTACTTCATCGCGACCCCCATCTCGCGGAGGTGCCCCAGCACCTGCTCGCGGACCCGCTCGTGCTTGGAGAAGGGCGCCGACTCCTGGTAGCCGCGTTCGGACTCGACGGGGTAGATCGGCTCGGGATCGGCGGCGAGATAGTACTCCAGCTCACCGAAGGCCTCGAGCGTCATGCCGGTCTCCCGCGTCAGCATCTCGGCGGCGCGGCGCACGACCTGCTCGCGCGCGTAGGGCAGCGGCGTGCCGTCGGGAGCGTAGAACGAGCAGAGCGCGTCGAGTGAGGTGCGTTCCCCGAAGGGGTTGAGGAAGGCGGTGCGGTGGCGCGGGACGATGTAGACGTCGCTGGCCTCGGTGTCGGTGCCGGGGAAGACGCTCGAGCCGTCCACCCGCTCGCCGCGGGTGAGCACCTCGTGGAGGTGCTCGCGCGAATTGATGGGGAAGGCGAGCGTCTTGAGCCTGCCGTCGCCGCCGACGTAGCGCAGGTTGACCTGGCTCAGCTCCAGCTGTTCGGCGGCCCGCACGAGGTCGGCGGCGGTGAAGTCGGCCGTCGGCTTGCCGAGTAGGCGGACGAGCGGGTGGGGTTCCAGTGCGTCGATGGCCATGCCCCGTTCTACCAGCGGCAGGGCCGGTACGCTTCCGGTCGACCGGGCGCCCGCGCTGCCGGGGACGCGCCGTCCTTGACGAGCCCGATGCGTCAGTCCAGGTCTCTAGACGAGACCCGGCTCCAGCGGTGCCGACGACGTCCGGGTCGACGGTGCTCGATCTCCTGGTAGTCGAACACCGGTAGTGAGAGTCTGAAGCGGATCGCGGCCACTCGCAGGCCGAACCCCACGACCAGAGTGATCGCCGCGCCCCAGTTCTCCGGGACGCCCGCAGCCGCGAGACCCACGTAGACGAGCGCGGCCAGGATGGCGACACTGGCGTACAACTCGTGCCGGAACACGAGCGGCACCCGGTCGCACAGCAGGTCACGCATGACTCCCCCGAACACGCCCGTGATGACCGCGGCAGCGACGGCGATGACGACGCCGTGGCCCATCTCGAGGGCGATCCGGGCACCGAAGATCGCGAAGACGGTCAGCCCGAGTGCGTCGAGCCCGAGGAAGAGCACCCTGAAGTGCCGCATGAGCGGGGCGACGAACACGGTCACGACCGCGGCCAGCGCGACCAACGCGAGGTAGGACGGATTCTCCACCCAGATGAGCGGATAGTGGCCCAGCAGGACGTCCCGGATCGAGCCACCGCCGATGGCGGTGACGCACGCGACGATCACCACTCCGAACAGGTCCATGCGCTCGCGACCGGCGGCCAGCGCGCCGGTCATCGCCTCGGCGGTGATACCGATGAGGAACAGTATGGTGAGGAATTCCATGGGTTCGACGCGCTACTAGAACCAGAGGTCGGCGAGCAGCTCGATCGACCGGTTCCGCACGACCGGGTCGTAGGCGTAGGTGACGGTGATGAGTTCGTCGGCGTCGGTGCGCTCGACGAACTCGTCCAGCTGCGCCTTGACCGTGGCGGGCGAGCCGACGGCGCTGATCTCGAGCATCGCGGGCGTGCTGCCGGCGAACTCGGACGGGTCGACGGGCGGCTGGATCTTGCGGCTGCGCCCGGCCCGCAGGTCGAGGAACATCTGCTGCAGGGTGGTGAACTGCCGCTGCGCCTCCTCGTCCGTGTCGGCGACGACGACGTTGATGCCGGCCATCACCTGGGGCTTGTCGATGCGCGCGGTGGGCGCCTCGGTGCTGAACGAGTCGCGGTAGACGCGGATGGCGTCGTCGATCTGGTCGGGCGCGAAGTGGGAGGCCAGCGAGAACGGCAGTCCCAGCTGCCCGGCGATGGAGGCGCCGTTGACGGTGGAGCCGAGCACCCAGATCGGCACCTCCGTGTTCTGCGAGACCGACGACAGGATCGGGGTGCTCCGCGCCGTGCCCTCCTCGCCGAACCAACCCTGCAGGTCGTAGATGTGCCGGGCGAAGGCCTGCGGCTCGGCAGACGAGCGGCTCAGCGCCTGGGCGGTCATGCCGTCGGTGCCGGGCGCGCGGCCGAGGCCCAGGTCGATGCGGTCGCCGTGGATGTTGGCGAGGGTGCCGTACTGCTCGGCCACCATGAGCGGGGCGTGGTTGGGCAGCATGACGCCGCCGGAGCCCACGCGGATCCGCTCGGTCACCGACGCGGCCTGGGAGATGAGCAACGCCGTGGCGCTGGAGGCGAGGTTGGGGGTGTTGTGGTGCTCGGCGAACCACAGGCGCGAGTAGCCCAGCCGGTCGGCGAGCTGCGCGGACTCCATCGAGGCGGCGATGCCCTCACGAGCGGTGGAGCCTTCCGAGATGGAGACCAGGTCGAGGATGCTCAAGGGGACCGACACAACACACCTTTTTCTACGTTCACCGTTGCATAAGGGCCGTGCTGGCCCACGCCCAGAGGCTACCGATCCGCCCATGTCGGTGACGGATCACCGATCTCCCCACCCCCTGTCGGTCCGGGGAACTACCGCGACGCACTGCGACGAAGCACTGCGACGAAGTACGACGACGACGAGGTCCGCCGCCCCAGACCGCGTGGCCGACTGCGAGGATGCGCATTTCGGATCCCCTGGATTGTGCGCTGGGTCACACTGTGCTCATCGCGGGTCCCGCCCGCGCATCAGGTCCGTACGAAGGGTCCGAACCACATGACGACGATCGCATGACCACCGCACGCTCTGACGAACCGCTCCACCAACGGGTGACCTCGGGCGAGGCGGACCTCGACGAGTTTCGCGAGCGCCTCACCGCCTGGCTCGCGGCCCGCGACGAGGTCGACGCCTCCGCAGGTGTCGAGGTCTCGGCGGTGAGCAGGCCGGAGAGTTCGGGGATGTCCAACATCTCGGTCCTCTTCGACGCCACCTGGACCCCGGCCGGCCCGGCCTCGACAGGGGGCACGGCCGAGCCGCAGTCGGCGCAGCTGGTGGCCCGGATGTGTCCGCAGGACGATGCGTTCCCGGTGTTTCCCGTCTACGACCTGGCCAAGCAGTTCGACGTGATGCGGGTGGTCGGCGAGAACACGGACCTGCCGGTCCCGCGCGTCCTCTGGCTCGAGCAGGACCCGGCCATTCTCGGCACGCCCTTCCTGGTGATGGACCGCGCCACCGGGCAGGCGCCGGTCGACAATCCCCCGTACGTCTTCGACGGCTGGCTGCTGGAGATGGACCCCGAGCGGCGCCGAGAGTTCCAGCGCGAGTCGGTCGCGGTGTTGGCGGCTATTCACCAGATCCCGCGGCCCGCCGAGCTGGTGTCGTCGCTCGCCCCCGCCCCGGGCATGAGTGCCCTGCGCGCCCACGTCGACGAGCAGCGCGCCTACTACGAGTGGACGACCCGCGAGGACGGGCTCACGATCCCGGTGATCGAGCGGGCCTTCGACTGGCTCGAGTCCCACTGGCCCGACGAGACGGGACCGGACGTGCTGAGCTGGGGTGACGCCCGCATCGGCAACATTCTCTACGAGGGCACCACCCCGACGGCCGTGCTGGACTGGGAGATGGCGGCCATCGCTCCGGCTGAGGTCGATCTCGGCTGGTTCCTGTACTTCCACGACCTGTTCCAGGAGCTCGCGGTCACCTTCGACTTCCCCGGTATCCCGGACCTGTTCGACCACCGAGAGGTCGTCGAGCAATACGAGCAGCTCACCGGCGCTTCGGTCCGCGACTTGCCGTTCTACTACGTGTACGCCGGGCTGCGGCAGGCCATCATCCTGTCGCGGATCACCCGTCGTCGTATCCACTTCGGTGAGCAGGACGTTCCCGCGCACCCGGACGAGTACGTGCTGCATCCCGACATGCTCGCCCGGCTGATCGCCGACTGACCGCGCCCGCCGGCGCCTCCCCCGCCGCGCGCCGGGCCTGCCCGCGCCGGCCGACCATCCCCGAGGATCCACGTGAAACCCACCCCGCTCGACGAGTTCCCCGTTCACCAGTCGTCGCTGCCGATGGCCCAGGCGGTGACGAGTGATCGAAACTTCTACGACCGCTACTACTTCAACGCGCACGATCGCTCCGGCGAGGTGTTCCTGTTGACCGGGTTCGGGGTGTATCCCAACCTCGGGGTGACCGACGCCTTCGCGACGGTGCGACACGGCGACACGCAGCGGTCGGTGCGGTTCTCCGATGCGCTCGAGTCGCGGTCGTTGGAGCCGGCAGTGGGCGGGTACCGGGTCGAGGTAATCGAGCCGCTGCGCCAGCTCCGAGTGGTCTGCGAGCACCCGGATCTGTCCATGGATATGACGTGGGAGGGGTCGTTCGAGGCGGTGCTAGAGGAGCGCCACGTCCTGCTGGAGGGCACGCGGGCGATGCTGGACGCGAGCCGGTTCGCGCAGGTGGGCAGCTGGTCGGGGACGCTCTCGGTCGACGGCCGCGACTTCCGCGTCGACCCGGACGTGTGGCTCGGGACTCGCGACCGCTCGTGGGGGATCCGCCCGAGTGGCGAGTCGGATCCGCCGGGGCGGTGGGCCGCGGAGCCGCGGGAGGGGTTCTGGTGGGCGTACATCCCGTTGCGCTTCGACGACTACGCGATGGTTGTGATCCTGCAGGAGAGCCCCGACGGGCACCGCACGCTGAACCACGCGAGCCGGGTGTTCGCCAACGGCCGGATCGAGCAGTTGGGCTGGCCACGGCTTGAGGTCGACTACCGCAGCGGCACCCGCCACCCGGAGTGCGCCCGGCTGCACCTGACGACCCCGCGCGGCGAGCCGCTGCTGCTTGAGGTCGAGACCCTGCTCGGTGTCCCGCTGAGCATGGGGTCGGGGTATGTGGGCGACCCGGCGTGGTCGCACGGGCGCTGGATGGGCCGCGACTGGAGCGAGTCCGTCACCTACGACATGAGCTCGCCGGACGTCGTCTCCATGCTGCCGTTCAACACCATCGACCACGTGGCCCGCGCGACCTGCAACGGCGACGTGGGCTGGGGCCTGTTCGAGCACGCCAACCTGGGCCGGCACGACCCGTCGGGATTCACCGATTGGGGCGATATGGCGCAGTGACTATCGGCACTGCGGATAATGTCTCCTCCGGAATGTAACTCGCGCTGACAGAGGAGCTGAATTGCCGCGGATCGAAGTAGTGGCGGCGCTGTTCTGTCGGGACGGTGAGGTACTCGCCTGTAAACGTGCGCCAGGATTATCCGCGGCTGGCAAGTGGGAGTTTCCAGGCGGGAAGATCGACGGCGGCGAGACCCCCGAGGACGCCTTGGCTCGCGAAATCCGGGAAGAGCTCGGAATCCCCATCTCGGTTGGCTCTCTCGTCGATAGGACAGCTACTCCGGTCGGCGATCTCGAAATCGATTTGGCCTGCTACCTCGTCTCGTCCGCAGAAGAGCCCACCCACAGCTCAGTTCATGACGACTTGCGCTGGCTCCCCGTCGACGCTCTGCCAACTCTCGATTGGGCCGCTCCCGACCTGCCTGCAGTAGCTAAGCTCATCAGCACCGGCGTGCCCCATGGCTCAGGATGACCAAATTTCGGTCGGCGGATGCTACCTAGTGACATCCTGTACATGTGTCAGACCTGTCGGATGAGATAAGTAAGCGCAACGCCCTGATGCATGCGCTGGCCTCCGAGTACGCCGTTAGCCCCACTCTCACGCGGGAGTGGCTCAGCCGGCTGGACTTTGGCTGGGGACCCGAGCGAATCATCGACACATCGAAGGGGATCTGGAACCCGAGCGCCTATGCCGCGACCTTAACAATCGTCAGTGATCCAGACGGCGAATACGACGACGGTGACCACGGTGGTTCGCTGTACCGTTACTCCTATGAGAAACGCCCGGCCGGGCAAAACCCGCAGGGCGGTTCCAACAGCAAGTTGCGGGAGGCCATGAGGCTCCAATTGCCAATTGTGATGCTCCGCAAAGTGGCAGGAGGCCACTTTGTACCCATCATGCCGGTCTATGTCGTGAAAGAAGAACCAGAACATCGACGGTTCTTGCTCGCTCTCGACGAAAGTTTGCGCTTCCTTCCCGACCCCGCAGATCAGTCCGAAGCCCAGCGCCTATACGCCGAGAGGATCTCACGACAACGTCTTCATCAGCCCGAATTTCGCGCACGCGTGCTTAGGGCATACGACGAGCGTTGCGCCGTTTGTGTCCTGAGGAAGGTGCCGCTCTTGGACGCGGCTCACATAATTGCAGACTCCGCCGACGAAGGCTCGCCAGTCGTTACAAACGGCCTGACTCTATGCAAGATCCACCATGCAGCGTACGACGAGAATATCCTCGGCATCTCGCCCGATTACATCGTCCATATTAACGATGACGTTCTCGCTGAGGTGGACGGGCCGATGTTGAACTACGGACTTCAGAAGATGGATCACCGGGAACTTTGGGTCCCGCGGCGCGGTCTAGAACAGCCCGACCGTGAACGACTTTCCACAAGATTCGAGGCATTCAAGAACGCGGGCTAGCCAACATCCGCGGGTCTAACCACGCGTCACGAAGCGCCAACATGCTGGACGTGCTTGGCAAGCGCGTCGCGGAACTCGTCAGGAACTCGAAGCGTGCTGGCCTGAAGCCGGGTGTAGAAGCCGTTCGTTGCACCCAACGACAGTGGTTGGCCTCCATATTTATCCAGTAGCCCGGTCAACGATTGCGGCGCCGACTTGTCCACCGGCCGCTCAGAGAGGTCCCACGCTTCCCGCATCCCACTGAGGGACGCCGCTGCCGACGGCCATCGCCCCCCTGCACTAAGCGGACGCCGAGCCACGTCGACCGGACTCTTCGGGCAACGCAGACCGCGGCCGATCCATTCGGACACTGGCACCGACACCGCGTTCCCGACCATTTTCCATCGGACGCCTTGCTTGGCACCAACGTTTGTCCACCCTGATCGAAAACCCTGGAGACGCTCGCCCGCTGCGATGCTCGGACGCGTGATTGCATCGCCGACCTCGTGCCCAACCCGCCATACCGCCGGCGGAGACGCTATTCCGAGATTCGATCCACCTTTGAGCGTTGGAGTTACGCCCGCCCCCCAGCCGACTCCCTTGTTGCCCTCAGTCCAATAAAAGCCGTACGCATCGTGTCTCACTCGGACTCTGGGCGGACCTGCTTCGTCGCTGAACAGGACCCCTCTAGGGTCCTCGGTTCGAGATGCAACGAAAAAGACGCGGCGGCGCCGTTGACGCAACCCGAAGTGCTGCGAGTCCACGGTCCGGTATGCCCAATTCCACCCTCGCTCCTCGAACCAATCGGCTATTAACTTCATTGCCGAACCTCCCCGAAGACTCAGCATGTTAGGCACGTTCTCCAAGACGACCCACCGCGTCGGTGTCGCATCTATCAAACGAAACGCCTCGCGAACCAAACCCGACTCGGCGCCATCGATCCCGGCCATGCGGCCGACCTGACTGAGGTCTGTACATGGAAAACCGGCTGTAATCACATCAACTGCCGGCAAGCTAATCAACTCGCGGATGTCACCCGCAACATCGGCTTCGAATCGCTTCTTGAGGACTGCAACTGCCGGATCCCAGTACTCACAGAGCAGTTCTGTGTCGATCCCCGCACGTTGGAGACCCACCTCGAAACCGCCAATCCCGGCGAAGAGTCCAACAGCGCGCATGTCTACATCCTCAAGCATCAGTCCGTAGATGCGATAGTCGGGGTCAGAACTACGCGTCACCACGGCCCTACCCAGCAACTTCGTTCAACCCTACGCCCAACCGCAGTCGCGTGAGGGAGGGGACAACTAGCCTCGCGCTCATCGGCAGGAACGACAAGCCTAGGCGCCCCTTCCAACTAGCGACTGCTCACCGGCCGAACGTTTGCGCGCCCTCCTCGACCAAGCGACATCCCGCAGTGACAGCCTTTCTAAACTCACCCCAAGCTCCCCCGGCCAAACCGCCTCCCCCTGATCGGGAACCGAAATACAACAAGCAACATTTGAAATGCCGCAAGACAGGCCCAGTGCACCATGGCCGTTGCGTCACGGTCAGCGCACCGATAGCGATACAATGACCGTAAACATAGACCACACGTACATCCCCTCACCCCCGATTCCCCAGGAACGAAAGTGCCCACCAATTCTTCGCCGCGCACCGATCAGTCCGCTGAAACGCTATGAACGACCCGATGGTCCAGGCGTGCGTCGATGACGCCTTAGCGGACTTCGAACGACAAGGGACCTTGTCCCTTAGTGATGTGCAGCGCCTCGTCGACATGCATGAGCTCGATGGCACTCAGACGGCTGCCGTGTTCGCGTCCGTGAGCAAGAAGGAAATCTCGCTCCAAGAAACCGAAGAGCCTCCGCCCATACCAGAAGAAGACCTTGAACTGGACAAGTCTTCGCAAGACACGGTCAGACTCATGATGCGGAGCGCCGGTCGAGCACGTCTACTCACAGCCGAACAGGAACGGATACTAGGACGGCGCATTCACATCGGGCAGAAACTCTCTCAGAAGCAGGGAGGACCCTACTCGGACCCAGAGGTCGCATCATTAATTCAAGACGGAAAGCTGGCCCATGAGGCCCTGGTGCTTGCCAATTTACGGCTAGTAGTTTCAATCGCAAAGCGCTATCGGAGCAATCGAATGGAGTTCTCGGATATCATCCAGGAGGGCACAATAGGATTAATGAGGGCAGCCGACAAATTTGACCACACACTTGGGTTCAAGTTCTCAACCTACGCCACATGGTGGATCCGCCAAGCGATCCAACGAGGCCTCGCCGACAAAGGGAGGCTCATCCGAATACCCGTTCATGCAAACGACAAAATCCTGTCAGTCCTGAGAATTCGATCAACCCTGGAAACTAAATTGGGACGCGAGCCTGAACTCCAGGAAATCGCAGACGAAGCGATGATTGAGGCTGGTGAGGTTCAAGCCCTACTTGACCTACACCGCGAACCCGTCAGTCTTGACAAACAGGTCGGCGACGACACGTCCATCGACCTAGGCTCTCTACTAAACTATTACGACTCCGATGTCGCCCTCGAAGTTACCGAAGCTATCAGTAGGGAGCACATCGCGAATGTTCTTAACGACTTATCAGAGCGCAGCCTCGAAAGCGGCAAGGGGGCAACCGCACACTCGATAGAAATGCTGCGGTATCGATACGGACTTACCGACGACGTTCCGCATACACTTGACCAGATTGGCAAGAAATATGGCGTCACCCGGGAACGTGCTCGACAGATTCTCAAGAAAACGCTATCGTCGCCAGAACTCAGAGAACTCTTTTCAGACTATCGGTACACTTAAGAACAGGACCAGCAAATTGACCAAAGAAACTGAAGACGACGGACTTTACGACTCAGCCTGGAAGTTCCTCCAATGGATGAATCGACGAGTCGTCGAAGACGCGAGAGGCGACAGACTCGATACAAGCAACACGCCACCCAAGCAGAGATTCTGGCTCGGCAGGCTTGCACCAGAGGTAGAGGTGATCAATAGTCCGCTTGGTAGACGCGCCGAGAAACTAGATCCTTGTTCGATTGGCTTCAGAATACGCCCCCAGGATGCGGGACCTTGGTCGGCAGTGCTGACCGCCAAGTTCCACTGCTGGAACAAGAACGACGCTGGCAACTACGAGAAATCTGCGCCGATTTCAGTAGCATTCGAGACGGCAATTTCCACGGACGGCACCCTAACCCCAAGCGGCTCCGACGTCTTTCGACGGAAGCTCTCAGCGGCGGGACTTGCCGGCCGGGCTGCCGAGTTTCGAGTCGAACTTGAATCATGGCGAAAAGAGCACGAGCTAGTCTTCTCCCTTGTTAATACGAGCGTAGCATCAGATAAGACAAAGCCAGATACCCACCTTTACGAAGTGGAGATGTCTGTCTCAGGGATTCCAGTCAACGATTTCGAACTTGAGGCATTACCAGATTCTTTCAGGTACGACAGAAGCATGCCTGCTATTGGAATGAACTGCGGAGTCATTAAAAATGGCGAAACCTTTACTACCACCGATACCATATCAGTCGACAAGAACCGCCCCCGATACTGGAACTGCAATGCCCCTGAACCGGATCTAACATTCGCGACCTTGTCGCGCGATCCGTTGCCCCAATTACAGGCGTTAATTGCTGCACTGGAGGGGTGGGGTCGGGCCGAATGGAACGGAAGCAAGTTTGAAGGGCGTGCCACCGGCTGGAGTCCTGAGATGAGGGACGAAGCTGCGAAGGCGCGAGAGTCGTTTTTCGAAGAGCTGGAACGCTTGAAAACCGGATTCAAACTCTTGACCACAAATTCGAAACTACTCAGTGCTTTTAAAATTGCTTCGGCAGCGGTTCGGCATTCTGCGAATGGCAAGTACGACAGCTGGCGCCCCTTCCAGATCGGATTCCTAGTATCCGCCCTAAGCGGATTGCTCGAACCCGATGATGCGGATACTGTCGACACAGTCTGGTTCGCCACCGGAGGCGGAAAGACTGAAACATACCTAGGCCTATTGGTGACGGCTATAATATATGACCGGCTTGTGGGAAAGTCACGCGGCATCACAGCTTGGACCAGGTTCCCTTTGCGCATGCTGTCCCTCCAGCAGACCCAGCGATTCGCCGATGCGCTTGCTGGGGCAGAACTTGAACGCAAGCGACACAATATCGCTGGAGCGCCGATCTCCTTAGGCTTCTTTGTCGGACAGAACGGGACACCCAATAAAGTAAAACTCGATCCGTCGCCAGGCGAAGCAAGCCCGACAGACAAAAGCATGCCCAAGCGATACCAGGTCTTGTTGCATTGTCCGTTCTGCCGGAACGATAATCTCACGATGAGTTTTAACCGCGCCAAATGGACTCTTGAGCACTCCTGCCGAGAAGCCAATTGCGCCTGGGGCGATAGGGCCCTCCCCTTCTATGTAGTCGACCAAGAAATTTTCCGATTCCTCCCGACAGTTATTGTCGGCACACTGGACAAGGCGGCGCTGGTTGCCTGGCAGTCAGCAATGAGGGGATTCTTCGGCCCGCCCGCCGGGATATGCAGTAGGCAGGGGCACGGATACACCTATTCGCCGCGTCAAGCGAGCCCCACCGGATGTCTGGTCCCCGGTTGCAAAGACCCTGCTGGTCCTGCTCCTATGGAAGCCAGCTTGTGGGCACCTCGACTCAGGCTCCAGGATGAGCTGCATCTTCTTCGAGACTCGCTGGGAGCAGTCGACTCCCACTACGAATCACTCCTAGACCACTTACAGCACGAATTGACGGGGACACGCCCAAAAATCGTTGCTTCTTCCGCCACTCTCAGTGGATTCGAACGGCAGGTCCGCATCCTCTACCGGAGGAAAGGCCGTGTATTCCCGCAACCCGGGCCATCCTTGGATAGCTCCTTCTGGTCCGAGCCAAGCGACACAGCCGCCCGCCGTTACGTTGCCGTCGCTCCACGGGGAGTCACGCTGGAATTTGTCTCCGATAAATCGTTAACCACGCTCCAAAGCTGCGTGCGCGACTTGATCGACCGCGAGTCCGAAGTATGCGAGTTGTTAAATATCCCGGTTGCGCATGTACCCCATCTGGTCAGCCATTACGGCGTGAATCTAGTCTACGGAAACACCGTTAGGGATGTTGAAGCTGCCCGGCGGTCAGCGGAAACGGAATTCCCGTTTGTTGTCAATTCAGAATCTTTGATTGGAGGCACTGAGTTCGATCGCGTCCGCGAGATACTGAATCGGCTGGAGAACCCCGAGAAAGAGTTTGACTCTCGGCTTCATCTGATTGCTGCTTCGAGCATGATATCGCACGGCGTTGACGTAGATCGCCTCAACGTGATGGTCATGAAGGGCCTACCTCTCACCACCGCGGAATTTATTCAGACCTCGGCTCGAGTCGGCCGCCGATGGCCGGGTATTGTCTATGTGCTGCACCGAATAACCCGCGAACGGGAAGTCGCAACGTACGCTCAGTTTGAAAAGTTCATCACGCAGGGCGATCGATTCGTCGAGCCGATTCCCATAACTCGTGCCAGCAGGCGGGTCTTAAGTCTGACTACTGTCGGCGCTGAAGAAGCCCGGCGACTCGCCGTGCACGAATACGCAGCAGACGGCGCACTAACAACGATTCCAAGGGTCCGAAAGCACTATGCTTCCGCAGGAATCTCGGCCGAAACTGAGGCTAAAGCTCTCATTGACGCCCTCGGCCTTGACGGGCCAACCGACGACTTACTTCGGGACGACATCCACGCATGGACGCAGAGCTACTTTAACAACTTGATGGACCCAGCGACCCAGGCTCAATGGCCGAGCGACTTGTCGCCCAGTGGAAGTCCTATGTCTTCCCTGCGGGATGTAGAGCAAGCTATTCCTATAGTCGGAGAGGATCCACAATGAAAGCCACTCGCAGCCCTAGCCAGGTCCTTTTTTCTCACTTGCCGGCTCAGACCACCGACCTTAAAAGCCGGATTTGGCGGGTAAGCGACTGGTCGAGCCCGCTTACTCTCAGGGTTGATTCGGAGGGCGTACGACAACGCCTGTTAGCGGCAATTGATCCCTGGAGAACACACGGCACCGATTCGGGGCTATCACAGCTTCTTCATCAGGGTACGGCCGTTGAGGTTGTGGGCATAAACCCCGAGCTAGGGGTTAAGGTAGAAGCGTGGCCAAATGTGTGGCGGTGCCAAAAGTGCCGACGACTGGCATATTCACCAGGGGACTGTCAATGTGGATCAAAAATCTGGGCGCAGCTGCCTTTTGTTGCTTTCCATGAATGCGGATACCTTGGGGCCCCACTGATACCGAAATGCCCCGCACATAATCAAGTCGCGGTACTTCATTCGGAAAGCAGTAGCGTGCGCGACCTTAAATTCGTCTGCCCCGTATGTGACCGCCAAATTCAAAGCGGCCTCGGGGCGGGTAGGCCGTGCCCAGGGTGTAGTCAACCAGGCCTTACTTTCAACGTACACCGGGCGGCATCAGTTTTCACTCCACACACGCTGACCATGGTTAATCCTGCTCGTCCTGAACACTTACGGGACCTGCTTGCAGACGGCGGGAAGGAAAAGTGCTTACGGTGGATTATCGAGGAGATGCAGACGCCCCGGCCGGAGAAACTCGCCGCCACACGCCAATCCATGATCGATACGTTCGTTTCCCAAGGGTTGCCCCTGTCTGCCGCCCAGGCGGCTGTTGAGGCCGCTATCAGCTCGGGCGCAGAGGGGCTCGATCGTGCACCGAAGGTCCTCGGCATCAGCCCGCTAACAAAAGAACTAGCAGAAAATGCTGCACTGGAGGTCGCCCTTGCTAGCTACGAGGGTCGTCGTAGTGCGCGTGGACTGTTGAGTGAACCGGTTGGGCCCCAATTGAAGCAACTCTACAGCGAGAATTACCCACCGGCGCTTAATCGTGCAGGTCTGGTAGACGTAGATCATCTCGATCGCTTTCCGATCTTGAGGGGTGTGTTTGGGTACACTCGCGGCGGGAAACCGGTCGGAGAGACCCGGTTGGTTTCGTTCAAAGGCCGAAACCAGGCTGTTCGCGTTTACGCAGACACTAACGAAACTGAGGCTTTCTACCTCCGTCTCGACCCGGTCCGCGTTGCCACATGGCTTTTCGAAAAGGGGCTGCTGCCAACCGCGCCAACGGAGTCCGAAGACGCCAGGTTAGCGATCATGAACGCCTCGAGCTTCCCGGACCGAGGCGACGATTTACAAAGCGAGACGACTGGTAGCGCAGTCTTAAGCCTGCTACATAGCTATTCCCATCGAATGATCCGTCAGCTCGCTGTCTTGGCGGGCGCGGACCGCGAATCGCTCTCCGAATACTTGATCCCGCACCACCTCGGTATCTTCATTTACGCTGCGCCAAGAGGACAGTTTGTCCTTGGGGGCCTCCAGTCCGTTTTCGAAGCAGATTTAGATAAGCTGCTTGACCTCCAAGTCGGTGCCGAAACCCGCTGCCCGCTCGATCCTGGGTGCGATCGCGCGTCTGGAGCTTGCCTCGCCTGTTTACATATCGGTGAGCCTTCGTGTTCGTACTACAATAAGTTTCTTGACCGTAAGGTCCTGTTCGGTCCGACGGGATACCTGCGAAACGAACTTTCGTGACCTACGGCGAAATCTACGGCGTTCCCCAGGGTGCTACTTTCCGAAGCCGTCGTTCCCTTTATAACTCCGGGGTTCATCGAGATGTTAATCGCGCCATATGTGGAAGCTCTTCATCGCCTAACGGAGCTGAGAGCGTCTTATTTGGCGTTCGTTCACCTGAGGATATCGATCTAGGCGAGTTGATCTACTTCGCCGGCGAGGGGAAGAAAGATCACCGCGGCCTACCCCTAGCGGACCAAGATTTCATTGGGCTCAATAGTTTGCTAGAGCGTAATATTGAATCTAGGCAACCGGTGAGGCTCGTCCGTGCTATCGATCATGGCTTTTCATACAATGGCCTGTACTACGTAGAAGACGCGATTTTCCGGCCGACTTCCAGAGGCTTTCGCGTGTGCCAGTTCCGGTTGAGAGGACAGCAGCCTTCGACCCCTGAACTGGCTGCGCAAGAAGAGATGGTGACCGCCAATAATCGAGTGCTGTCTACTCATTATCGCCTCCTTCGTAATTCCAAGGTGCCGGAGGAGGTCAAGCGTCTTTATAAGTATCGGTGCCAAGTCTGTAACACGCGGATAGACACTCTAGCAGGGCCGTACAGCGAGGGTGCGCACATCGTCCCGCTGGGAGGAGGCGCAAACGGGCCAGACATTCGTGAGAATGTTCTATCCTTGTGCCCCAACCATCATGTAATGCTCGACCATGGCTCGATCTTCCTTTCTGACGATTGGGCAGTAAAGGATCGAGATGGACGGATCATCGCCCAGTTGGCGATTCACCCAGAACACGGGCTTCAGTCAGATTTCGCGCGACGACATCGCGAGCTCATGGGGTTCAGCGATGACCCCCGCCTGTAACCGCGCAGAGGGGACAAAGTGTAACCGCCGCAACTTCGCCAGCTTCTTGAGTAGCGAATTGAGGACAATTCGAGATGCGGGCCTTATCGCGTCGTTCTCGGCTCCTTGGAAGTAATAAGCAGCAGTCCAGCAGCATAGTTGCCTCTATGCAGGGGCGGCTCACCCTATGACCCGCCCCTAATTCGGATTAAGCTTAACTCCTTCACCGGACCGGGGGCATGGGCCCGGCACATCGTGAAGATCGGCTCGGAGTAAGTCTCGCGCAGCCACACCTCGACCGGACCGTGCGGGCCCTCGAGCGTCACCTCGACGTGCCCGTCCTGCTCCACGACCCGGACCGGGGCGAAGGCGTCGATCCTGTCGTCGGGCACCACCGTGCGGGCATGGTGCTGGGCGCTCTGCACGGCCGCCGAGTGGCTACTGCGTCCACGCAGGTACCGCTCGTCGACGCGACCCTCGGTGTAGCGGGTGACGATGTCTGCCGGGTCCTCCGCCTGGTCGACGCGGCCGTAGAAGAGACCGTGCGGCAGGACGAGCATCGTCGCGGCGAAGCGGTCACCGCCCAGGTGGGAGCACTCCCAGGTCGCCTCCGG
>NZ_JAALDN010000269.1 GCF_014144855.1 Dietzia maris
GTCCCGGTAGCTGGTCCGGCCGCCGGGCGGGGGTCCGAGCACCTCGTCGGCATCGTCGACCAGCACCACGGCCTCGCAGCGCAGCGACTCCACCAGGGGCTTGGCCAGGCCGGGCTCGAGCGGGGTGACCAGTCCCATCCACAGGGAGGACAGCTTGGGCGTGAGGACGGGGACCGGGACCATGAGGCGGCGACGCAGGCC
>NZ_JAALDN010000270.1 GCF_014144855.1 Dietzia maris
CCGTGGTGGCCGCGGCGAGGTAGTGCACCACATCGCGCACGGCGATGGGTTGGATCCGGTTGCTGACCCACTTGGGCGTGACCATCCCCGGCAAGCGGGTGGTGAGGTGGCGGATCATCTCGAACGAGGCGGAGCCCGACCCGATCACGACACCGGCCTGGATCACGAGCGCGGGAACGGTGGACTCCAGCATGATCCGGGCGACGTCGGCTCGGGAGCGCAGGTGCGGGGAGAGGTCCGTCTCGTCCTCCGGGTGGAGGCCGGACAGGTGGACGATGCGCTCGATGCCCGCCTCCTCGGCGGCCCGGACGAACGCCTCGGTGGTCTCGCGCTCCTCCCGCTCGAAGTCCTTGGAGTCACCCATCGAGTGCACGAGGTGACAGGCGACGTCGACGTCGCGCAGGGCGGAGCGCAGCGCGTCGGCGTCCCCGAGGCCGCCGGAGTGGATGGTCACCTCGTCGCGCCACGGCACGTCGTCGAGGCGCTTCGGCGTCCGGGCCAGCACGGATACCTCGGCGCCGTCGGCCAGTAGCCGGGGAACGAGACGCGACCCGATGTACCCGGTCGCGCCGATCACGAGCACCCGCGGGCCGCTCCGGCCGTCGTGGCCGGGACGGAGCTGCGGGCCGGGCCGCCGCGTCGGCTCCGTGCCCTCGGGCTTACCGGAGGAGAGCCGGGCCAGATCATGTGGGGTGGTCATACCCACGACACTGCCAGCGTGGGCGCGCAGGCGCACCCGCTTCAGGCCCCGGGAGTGCCCGCTCGGCACCCGGCGGGTGTGTCGGCGCGGGCACGATCGTCGGGTTATCCGGATACTGGGGTGGAGACATGTTCACGAGGACCGCGGTGACGGGAGGAGAACAGATGGCGATTCGAGCGGCGCGACCCCGGCAGCTCTCGCGGTCGCTGGACTTCTCCGGCGTCCGTGTCGAGACGGCCCGGCTGCGGTCGGACCGGGCCGTGACCACCTTCTGGCGATGGTGGGCCGAGGGCGGCAGGCGCCGCGCGACGGCAGCGCTCGACTCGGGTGACGCCCGCCGGGTGGTTCCGGAGATCACCTCGCTCATCGAGGCCATCGACCCGCGACTGTCGTGGGAGTTCGTCCCGGCTCGTGAGGGCGGACCGCACCGCCTCACCGTTACCGCGGCCGGGGTCCCCGAGCTGCGTGGTGCCGCGCGCCGGTGGCTGGCGGCGGCGCCGGACGCCGATGAGTCGTGGTCCTTCGCCGACCTGCGCGAGCCCGTGCGGGGCTGCGCGATGTACTTCCGGGACCACCGGCTGGATTTCGACCAGGCGGAGGTGGTGGTGGACCTGGGCCTGTCCCGCGCCGACGTCACCGTGCACCACCCGGCGTTCACCGGGCTGTCCGGCGCGGACCTGGGGATCGCCGCATACCTGCTGCTGGACGCGCTGTGCGGAGAGGAGCAGGTGGAGACCTGGGTCGGACTGATCCGGGCCAACGCCACCGCGCCCGGCATCGAGGCGGTCCCGCTCTGGGAACTGCCGGAGATCCTCTGCGAGCTCGCGGCGGACAACACCGATGAGCTGGGCGACCCGGCGTGGCAGATCCTCCACGGGGAGACGGGCCGCGGACCGCTCGTGGCCGTGGTCCGGGTCCCGCTGGTCGCGCTGTCGGCGCCGGAGTTCGACCGCCACGTCGCGGTCCACGTCCCGTATACGGATGTAGAGGACGGCGGGTTGCCCGGGTCCCTGTCCCTGCCGGGCCTACGGGACCTGGAGGACCACCTGGTCGAGCGCCTTGAGGGCAACGGGGAATGCGTCGGAGCGGAGAGCTGCGACGGCCGTCGCCTCCTGCACTTCTACGTGGACTCCACCACCCCGGCGCACGAGCAGCTGCGGGTGGCCGCGTCCGGGTGGGACCAGGGCGAGGTGTCCGTCACCGTCACCGATGATCCGGGGTGGCGGAAGGTGCAGCACCTGAGGGTGTGAGACCGTCTGTCGCGCTACCGTCCGGTGACGCGAGCGGCCCGACGAACGGGTCCTCGCCCGGCCCCGCCACGACCGAGACGCGGCGGGGTTCGCCGTCCCGCGGCTCCACGGAGATCCACCCGTCGATCCGACCGTCCAGGACGAGATCGGGTGTCGCGGCGGCCGAGGACAGGCGGCTGGTGCCGCGCAGCTCCCAGTCGGCGTCCACCCGGATGACGGTGGGCGGGGTGACATCCGGGCCGCCCGGCCCGGCGAGCGCGTCGATCCTGCCCTCCGTCAGCGGGCCGTCGACGTCCCACATCACGGCGTCGACAGGGGCACCCACGTCGGAGGAATCGGGGTCGACGATCCGGTAGCGGGTCTCGTCACCGATCGCGGTCAGCGGGCTCCACCGGTCGGGGACATCGGTCACCACGGCCACCCGGTACCCGGCCGCGACCGCGCGGAACGCGACCTGCCGGCAGACGGCGGGCCGGGCGGCGAGCAGCACCGACCGCAGGTGGGGGCCGGCGAGCTGG
>NZ_JAALDN010000271.1 GCF_014144855.1 Dietzia maris
GAGCTCGCCCGAGAGCTGGGCCACGCCCGCGACCGCGCCGCCGACATCTCGGCACGGCGCGAGCGGGCCGCGGCGGACCTCGGGCGCCTCGGAGCGTCTCTCCCGTCAACCGCCGAGGACTTCGCGGAATTGCTCGCGGATCTCGAGCGGGAGGAGGCGGACCAGGAGGCCGAGCGGGAACGCGACCGAGCGACCCTGCGCGACGTGGCCGGTTCTCTCAACGAGGAGCAACGCTCGCTGGACCTGGCGCAGGCGCAGCTGACCGCTCTCCTCCGTCACCGGTCGAACATCGACTCCCGGTTGTTGGCCGCCCGGGAGCTCATCTGCGAGGCCGCGGGCGTCAGCGCCCGCGAGCTACCCTTCGCGGGCGAGCTCCTCGACGTGCCGCCCGAGCATTCCCGCTGGCGGCCCGCCATCGAGCGGGTCCTGTCCGGATTCGCCCGCACGATGCTCGTCCCCGATCACCTGTACGTCCGGGTCGCCGCCGCAGTCGACTCGATCCACCTCGGGGCACGTCTGGTGTACGAGGTGGTCGACCACGGCGACGACTCCGCGGCGCGGCGCAGCGGGCCGGACAGTCTGGTCCGGAAGGTCCGGCCGGCCCGCGGGCCGTTTCTTCACTGGCTCAACCGCCGGCTCGCCACAGAGTTCGACGTCGCCTGCGTGGAGACCGCGGCCGAGCTACAGGACCACCCCAGGGCCGTCACTCTGAACGGCCTGATCCGGCGCGGCGCCAGGTACGAGAAGGACGACCGGCGGCGGATCGACGACCCGGCGGCCTTCCAGCTGGGCAGCATGGACGATGCCAAGGTCGAGGCCCTCACCGCGCTCCGCGACGAGATCTCGGCACGTATCGAGGCTCATGAGCGCCGGTGGAGCACGCTCGACTCCCGCGACGCCGAACGTCGCGCCCGCGGTCGCGCGGCCTCCGCACTCATGGGGCTGCGGTGGGAGGACATCGACTCGACGACCGCGCAGCAGCGCGCCGAGGCCGCCCACGATCGTCTGGAGCGGTGGCGTCAGGAGCACCCCGAGGTCGCCGAGATGGAACGTGCACTGCGTACTGCCGAGGAGGACCAGACGCGCGCCCAGGACCACTACGACTCCGCTACCGGCCACCGTGCCGTGGCCGCGAGCATCGTGGTGGCCCTGGAGAACCGGCTCGCCGAGCTCGCCCGTCAGGCCATATCCGAGCTCGACGAGGCGGCGGCCCGCCGGATCCGCGAACGGCTGTCGACCGCGACCCGCCGCCTGAACGCGGACAACGTCCAGGACATCTGCCAGCTCACCGAGCGCGCGATCGCCACCGAGCAGGCGTCCACTGCGGCGGATCTGCAACGTGTCACGCGACGGATCGACACGATCCTCGCCTCGTACCTGGAACTCTGGCCGGCGAAGAAGTCGGACCTCAGGCCGGATTCGGAGTTCGTCGGCGAAGCCGTCGAGTGGCTCGTCCAGCTGCGGCGCGACCGACTGGCCGAGTTCGAGGACCGCTTCCTGGGGCTCATCGGTGACATGCAGACCCGCAACCTGGGTGAGCTCGCCCGCCGCATCCGCCGCGCACGCTCGGAGATCGAGAGCAAGATCGGGCCCGTCAACGACTCCCTGCGACGGTCCGAGTTCCAATCCGGCCGGTGGCTGCAGATCCAGGTACGCGATCGACGCTCCGAGACCGTCACGGACTTCCTCGGTGATCTCGAGAAGGCGGTGTCCGGTGCCCTCGACAAGCGAACCGTCGACGCCGCCGAGGCCGGTTTCGCGGTCATGTCCAGGATCCTGGACCGACTCGGTTCGGCCGAGGCGGGCGACCAGCACTGGAGGAAGACGGTGCTCGACACCAGGCGGCACGTGGGCTTCATCGGCGTCGAGGTCGACGAGTCCGGGGCAGCCACCAACTACCACGACTCGTCCTCGGGGCTCTCGGGCGGACAGGCCCAGAAGCTGGTGTTCTTCTGCCTCGCCGCCGCGCTGCGGTTCCAGCTGGCGGAGGTCGACGACGACGTGCCCCGCTACGGGACCGTCGTCCTGGACGAGGCGTTCGACCGGGCCGACCCCGACTACACCCGGCGCGCGATGGACGTGTTCACCGACTTCGGGTTCCACATGGTCCTGGCGACCCCGCTCAAGCTGCTCCAGACCCTGGAGCCATATATCGGGGGCCTGGTAGTGGTGGGGAACGAGGACGGCAGTCGGTCCCGGATCGAACGAGTCACCTGGGACCGGGGCTGACATGACCGCCCGGACGTCGCCACGTTCACCCGACGACCTCGTACGTGCCTGCGCCACCCGATTCAACCGCCGCTACCGCGATTGGATCGCGCACCCTGGTGAGGGAACCGCCGACGTCGTTCGCGTCACCACCGCGGCCCCTACCGCGACGCGAGCCGCCGAGGACCCCTCCCGCACCTCGGAGTGGATCGAGAGGTGGCGGGACGTCGAATCCGGCTGCGACGGTCCCGATGTGCGCGTCACCTGGGCGGACCGCCGACTGCCCGGGTTCGGGCTGGTCGCCCTCCCCCAGAGCGCCGAGGTCCGAGGCGCCGACGCGATCGCTCGGATCGCCGGGCAGTCCGACCGATGGAAGGAATTACGCCGCCGGGCCGGAGACGTGCTGAAGCTCGGTCCCGACCCCGAAGCGCTCGGGCGTGCCGCGGCCGCCACGGCCCCCCTCTGGGAGAAGCTTGCCGACCGGGACATGGAGCGACTGCTCGCCGTGTGTCGATGGGTGCTCGAGCATCCCACCGAGGGGCTGCGAGCTCGCGAAGTCGCGGTTCCCGGCGTCGACACCAAGTGGATCGAAACCCGCATCAGTCTGGTCGAGCAGCTCGTCGACGCCGCCCGGTCGGGTCGCGACAGCGCAGCGCACGACGAATCGACGATCGTCTCCGGGCTGGGACTCAAACGCTCCGACCTCCGCGTCCGGATGCGGATCCTTGACCCCGCGATCCCCTTTCCGCTGCGCGATGTGGAGAGCCCGGTCGATCAGCTGGCCGAGCTCTGGAACGACGGAACGGGACCGCAACACCTCGTCGTCGTCGAGAATCTCACCACGTTCCTCGCCCTCCCGCCTCTACCCGGCGCCGTCGCACTGTTCGGGCGGGGATTCGCAGTCGACGCTGTCGCAGCGCTGCCCTGGGCCCTGACCGCCCGCATCATCTACTGGGGCGACCTCGATTCGCACGGGTTCGCGATCCTCGACCGACTCAGACACCACGCCCCCGACGCGGTTAGTGCACTCATGGATGTCGACACGTTCTCCGCCTGGCGACAGTTCGCCGTGACCGACCCCAGGCCCACCCGTGCTGCGCCCACGCGGCTCACCCCGGACGAATCCGCTGCGCTCGAGGAATTGACAATCGCCGGGGACCTCCGACTCGAGCAGGAACGAATCCCCTGGGACTGGGCCATATCGCATCTCCGCGCAGCCTGGGAGTGACCCGTATCGTGGGGCCATGTCCCGACGCACCCGGAATGCCGGCCGCGACGACGCCGCAGCGAGCTCTCCAGCCGAGCCTTCTTCCCCCCGGTCCTCCGCTCTCGTGCCCACCACGACGGAGTCGAAGGAGGTCGCGCTGCGCTCGGCCCCGCTGTCCAGCCTGGCCGGGTCCGCGTTCGGCGCCGTGGCCGCGGTGGCGCGACTCGCGCGCCCGAAGGCGCTGCACCCCAAGGGTGTGATCGCCGAGGCCACGCTGAGCGTGACCGGGGTCGGTCGCACGGGGTCGTCCCTGCTGGACGTGACGGGCCGCTGGCCGGCGACGATCCGGTTCTCCCGCGCGGTGGGGCTGCCGGACGCGGTGCCCGATATCGGCGGGATGGCCGTCCGCATCCACGCCGAGAGGCCGGTGGACATCCTGCTGGCCAGCACCGGCACGGGCCCGCTGAGCCGGTACGTCCTCACCACGGGCTGGCGCACGATGGGCCGCACCATGACGTCCATGTTCCCGGTGCTCATCGCCGGTCGCCCGCTCCTCCTGGCCGCGATCCCCACCGGCGACGGCGGCACGTGGACCCTGCAGCACGCCACACCGCTCGGCAAGTGGAAGACGCTGGGCCGGATCACGGTGGACTCGTGGGAGGACGACGACGAGAACCTCCACTTCGATCCGATCGGGAACCGTCTGCCCGGGTCGCGCTACCCGAATGTCCTCAGGGCGCTGCGGGACCCGTCGTACCCGCCCGCCGACCGCGGCGCCTAGGGCCGATCAGCACTCCGCGGCGCCGCGCCGCCAG
>NZ_JAALDN010000272.1 GCF_014144855.1 Dietzia maris
GCCGCCGCCACCGCCGCCGTCGCGGTCGCGGTGGTGACCGCGTCGCGCCGGTCCCAGGTGGGGGAGCGAGCCACGTCCGGTTCGGTGAGACCCTGCAGGACGTCGTCGAAGAGCGGCGCCGGCGTGGGGACGGGGCGGTGGTCGAGGACGAGGATCTCCCCGTCGTGCACCCGCTGCTGCGCGAGCGTCTCCGAGACCGCCAGGGGCCCGCCGGCGAGTCGGGAGAGCTGCCAGGACCCGCCGGTGTCACCGCCCATCCGGGCGTCGACATCGACGCCGGAGGCCGGACCGGCGACCGCGCGGATGTGCTCCCGGATCAGGTCCACGACCTCCGGGATCACCGCGACCAATGCGAGGTGGGCGGGCAGACTCAGGTCCACCCGGGTGGAACGGCACACGATCGACACCCGACGCTGGTCCAGGGGATCGACGCCCGCCGCGACCTCCCGGATCCCACTACGTTGCGACACTCCAGATCCTCCCGATCCCGCCCGGATGGTGTCCCCGCCAGGACGTGTACTGCCCTAACATCGCCTTCCGATACGCCGATATTGTCGGGTCGGACGGGCGCTCGTGGGGACGCCATCTCCCGGCGGCGGGGTCACACCCGGCGGGAGCGAAGGGATCGATCACTGGTGACGTGCACGGGTGACGTTCATGGGTGATGTGGTGTTCACCCGCGCGGAGAAGCTCGACGCGCCGCCGATGCCCGGTGGGGAGCTGGCGCTGCAGGCACCGCCCGCCCTGCCCCGGCCCACGCCCCGGCCCCTCGTCCAGATCATCCTGCCGATCGTGCTGGTGGTGGCCGTGGGCGGGATGGTCGTGGTGATGATGCGGACCGGCATGATGCGCAATCCCATGTTCATGCTCTTCCCGGTGATGATGGCGGTCTCCGCCGTCGGCATGCTCGCGGGGACTCTGAGCGGCGGTAACAAGACCGCCGAGACCGACGAACTGCGGAAGGACTACCTGCGCTATCTCGGCCAGACCCGCGACACCGTGCGCGCGACCGCATCCGCCCAGCGCGCCGCCGCCCTGTGGCGTCACCCGGATCCGGTGGAGCTGCCCGCGTTGGTGGGCACGCCCCGGATGTGGGAACGCGACGAGTCGGATCCCGAGGACCTCACCATCCGGGTGGGCCCGGGCCGTCAGGCACTGGCGACCCGGGTGGACGCGCCCGACACCGGCCCGGTCGACGACCTGGAGCCGGTCTCGGTGGTGAGCATGCGCCGCTTCGTCCGCGTGCACTCGGTGGTCGACGACCTGCCCGTGGCGCTGGAGCTGCGCGCGTTCGCCGCGCTGTCGCTCGACGGTGAGGTGGAGGTGGTGCGTTCCGCGGTACGCGCGATGATCGCCGGGCTCGTCGTGGCCCACGGGCCCGACAGGGTCCGGGTCGCGGTGGCCGCGAGCGAGGGCGACGCCCGTCAGGCCTGGGAGTGGCTCAAATGGCTCCCGCACCACGAACACCCCGACTACACCGACGGCGGTGGTCGGGTCCGGCTCACCGAGTTCTCTCTCGCCGGGGCGGAGTCGATGCTGGGAACGGGCATCTCCGACCGTTCGGCGTTCTCACCGAGTGCCCCGGTCGTGCCGGGACGGGCGCACCTCGTCGTCGTCGTCGACGGTGTGGGCGTCACCGGCGCGGAACGTCTCCTGGCGGAGGACGGACTGGACGGGGTCACGGTGCTCGAGGTCTCCGGCAGCCGCGCGGGGCAACTGCGCGACCTCGCGCTGCGCCGCGGCCTGTGCATCCGGGTCGACGACGACCGCGTGGCCCGCGTGCGCAGCGAGGCCGGGGACGAGGACATCGCCCGGGTCGACGCGATGAGCCCGCCGGAGGCCG
>NZ_JAALDN010000273.1 GCF_014144855.1 Dietzia maris
CTGCGCCTGCGTGTCAGGCGCGGACGGCGCCGGCGCCTCCTCGGTGACCGCATCGGCTCGGGCGGGTGCGGCCGCCGCCCCGGACCCACTGGTGGTGATCTCGGGCCAGCCGGTCGCCCGGACTCGCGGCCCCCCGGCGTACTGGGAAAGGATCTGCAGGCTCATGGGGGTAGCCTATCGCCTCCCCCGCCCCGCTTCCGCCGGGACTCCCGCGAACCGGCGAACCGGAGTCCGGGCACCGGCTGCGGCGGACGACACACTTCCGGATACTGGGCGCCATGAGAGCCATAGAGATCTCCAGGCACGGCGGACCCGAGGTGCTCACACCGGTCGAGGCGGGTGTCCCCTCACCCGGACCGGGCGACGTGGTCGTCCGCACCACCGCGATCGGGGTCAACTACATCGACACCTACTTCCGCGAGGGCACCTACGCCCGGGACCTGCCGTTCGTCCCCGGCAGCGAGGGGACGGGAGTGGTCGAGGTGCTCGGCGAGGGGACGCCCGACCTGATGGTCGGCGACCGGGTGGCGTGGTGCCAGGTTCCCGGGTCGTACGCCCAGTACGTCGTCGCGCCCGCCGAGTCGCTGGTGACGGTGCCGGAGGGCATCGACGACGAGGTGGCGGCCTCGATGCTGCTGCAGGGGCTCACAGCGCATTACCTCATCACCGACACCCACCGGGCCCTACCCGGCGACACCGTGCTGATCACCGCGGGTGCGGGCGGGGTCGGGCAGCTGCTCATCCAACTGGCCGTCGCCCACGGCCACCGGGTGATCACCACGACCTCGACCGAGGAGAAGGCGGACCTGTGTCGCGAGCTGGGGGCGCACCACGTGCTGCTCTATCCCGACGCGACCCCGGAGAGGATCCGCGAGCTCTCCGACGGCGGTGTCTCCGTGGTGTTCGATGGCGTGGGCCGGGACACCTTCGACGACAGCCTGGCCTCGCTGGCCCGCCGCGGGACCCTGGTCCTGTTCGGCGCGGCGAGCGGTCCGGTCCCGCCGGTGGACCCCCAACGACTCAACGCCGCGGGCTCGGTGTTCCTCACCCGCCCGAGCCTGGGTGACTTCATCGCCGGGACCGGGGAGTTCCGTGAGCGGGCCGACGAGGTCCTCGAGGGGATCGTCGACGGCTCGCTCCGGTTGTCGGTGGGCGCGACGTTCGGATTGTCGGAGGCGGCGGAAGCGCACCGGGCGCTGCAATCCCGGCAGACCACGGGTTCGGTCGTCCTCGACCCCGCCCGCTGAGCGCCCTCGACCCCGCCCGCTGAGGAGGGCGGGGGTGGGTGATCAGGCGATCGGGAAGATCTCCGCGATCGTCTGGAGTCCGAGGACCGCGTCGACGGACAGTGCGACGAACACCCCCGCCAGGTAGTTGTTCGACAGGATGAACAACTTGAGGGGCTTGACCTCCACCCCGCGCCGCACACCGGCCTCGAGGCGGTGTGCCATGACGATGAACCACACTCCGAAGCCGAGGGCGCCGGCCGCGTACACCCAGCCGGCGGCGGGGATCAGGGCGAACGTGCACAGGACGGTCACCCAGGTGTAGATGGTGATGCGCCGGGTGACCCCCTCGGCGGACATGATGACCGGGAGCATCGGCACTCCGGCGGCCTCGTAGTCCTCCTTGTAGCGCATCGCGAGCGCCCAGGTGTGCGGTGGCGTCCAGAAGAAGATGATGAGGAACAGGACGATCGCCTGCCACCAGTTGTGCGCCTGCCCCTCGGGGAGGTGATCGGTGATCACGGCCCACGACACCAGGACCGGCATGCATCCCGCGGCCCCGCCCCACACGACGTTCTGGGCCGTGCGGCGCTTGAGGATCATCGTGTAGACGAACACGTAGAAACAGATGGTCAGCAGGATGAAGAACGCGGCCAGCCAGCTCCCGGCCAGCAGACCCAGCCACAGCATGCTCGAGACGCCGAGCAGCAGACCGAAGACCAGTGCGGCCCGGGTACTGATCGCGTGACGCGCCAACGGCCGACGCTCGGTTCGCTTCATGACCTTGTCGATGTCGGCGTCGACGACCATGTTGAGCGAGTTGGCGCTGGCCGCGCCCAGCCAACCGCCCACCAGGGTGAGCAGAACCAGTGAGAGGTGAACGTTGCCGCGGTCGGCCTGGAGGAGGGCGGGGATGGCGGCGACGAGCAGCAACTCGATGACGCGCGGCTTGGTGAGGGCGATGTACGCCATCACCACGTCGACCGCGCGGGCTCGCCCGCTCGCCGGAGCCGGCCGCCCCGTGGACTCTGGAGGGGAGACTGATGGCCCCCCACTCCGGGTCGGGGTGGAATCGTGCACCGGAACTCCTCGCAGCAGACGTCAACGTACTACTGAGCCGATACTACGTCCCCCCTGCGCGGTCCGCGAAAGAGCGGGGGCGGGGACCGCACGCCCCGCCGTGCCCGCGACCACTAAGGTGGTTCACGACATACGCGCGGATCCGCGCCGCACCCTCAGACCCGGGAGAACCACAAGTGACCAGCGCGTCGGAGATCACCGAGCTCACCACTGCACGCCACCCGTCCGACTGGACCGAACTCGACACCCGCGCCGTCGACACCGCGAGGGTCCTCGCCGCCGAGGCCGTGCAGCGTTGCGGTAGCGGCCACCCGGGCACCGCGATGAGCCTCGCGCCGCTCGCCTACACGCTTTACCAGCGCATCATGCGGCACGATCCCTCCGATCCCACGTGGGTCGGCCGGGACCGCTTCGTGCTGTCCTGTGGACACACCTCTCTCACCCAGTACATCCAGCTGTACCTCGCCGGCTTCGGGCTGGAGCTGGACGACCTCAAGGCGCTCCGGACCTGGGGATCCAAGACCCCCGGACATCCGGAGTGGCGGCACACCGACGGCGTGGAGATCACCACCGGCCCGCTGGGTCAGGGGCTGGCCTCCGCGGTGGGCATGGCGATGGCGGCACGCTACGAGCGCGGACTGTTCGATCCGGAGACGCCGTCGGGCAAGAGTCCGTTCGACCACTTCATCTACGTGATCGCCTCCGACGGCGACGTGCAGGAGGGGGTCACCGCCGAGGCCTCCTCGCTCGCGGGCACCCAGCAGCTCGGCAATCTCATCGCGATCTACGACGACAACGAGATCTCGATCGAGGACAACACCCGGATCGCCCTCAACGAGGACGTCGCAGCGCGCTACGAGGCGTACGGCTGGCACGTCCAGACGGTGAACGGCGGTGAGGACGTGGCCGCCATCGAGGAGGCCATCGCCGACGCGCGTGCGGTCACCGACAAGCCGTCGCTGATCGTCCTGCGCACGATCATCGCCTTCCCGGCGCCGACCATGATGAACACCGGGGCCTCGCACGGTGCGGCGCTCGGCCAGGACGAGGTCGACGCCGTGAAGGAGGCGCTCGGCATGGGCGGCACCGAGCCGTTCACGGTGGAGGACGAGGTGATCTCCCACACCCGGGCCGCCCGTGACAGGGGTGCCCGCGTCCACGCGCAGTGGAGCGACATGTTCCACGCCTGGGCGGAGGCGAACCCGGAGCGCAAGGCCCTGTTCGATCGCCTGTACTCGGGCGAGCTCCCCGACGGATGGGATGCCGGGCTCCCCACGTGGGACGCCGATTCCAAGGGAGTCGCCACGCGTAAGGCGTCCGCCGAGGCCATCCAAGCCCTGGGCGCCACCCTCCCCGAGTTGTGGGGCGGCTCCGCGGACCTGGCCGGCTCCAACAACACGCCCATCAAGGGCGCGGACTCCTTCGGCCCGTCCTCCATCTCGACCGACACGTGGACCGCGTCCCCGTACGGACGCAACCTGCACTTCGGCGTCCGTGAGCACGCCATGGGCGCGATCCTCAACGGCATCGCCCTCCACGGTCCCACCCGGCCCTACGGCGGGACGTTCCTGATCTTCAGCGAGTACATGCGTCCGGCCGTCCGGCTCGCCGCGCTCCAGGGGAGCAACGCGTACTACGTGTGGACCCACGACTCGATCGGGCTCGGCGAGGACGGCCCCACCCATCAGCCGGTCGAACAGTTGGCGGCGCTGCGCGCCATCCCGGGTCTGGCGATCCTGCGTCCGGCCGACGCCAACGAGACCGCGGCGTCGTGGCGCGCCATGCTCGAGGCTCTCGACGGGCCCAAGGGTCTGTGCCTGACCCGTCAGGACGTCCCGGTGCTCGAGGGCACCAAGGAGCTCGCCCGCGAGGGGGTCGAGCGCGGAGGTTACGTCCTCGCCGAGGCCTCGACCGGGACCCCCGAGGTGATCCTCATGGGCACCGGGTCCGAGGTGCAGCTGGCCGTGCAGGCCCGCGAGGTCCTCGAGGCCGAGGGCGTGGCGACCCGTGTGGTCTCGATGCCGTGTGTCGAGTTCTTCGATCAGCAGGACGCCGGGTACCGCGAGTCGGTGCTCCCCCGCTCCGTCCGCGCGCGGGTCAGCGTCGAGGCCGGCATCGCGATGCCGTGGCACCGGTTCCTCGGCGACGCCGGCCGCGCCGTCTCACTCGAGCATTTCGGCGCCTCGGCGCCCTACCAGACCCTGTTCACCGAGTTCGGGATCACCGCCGACGCGGTGGTCTCCGCGGCCCGCGAATCCCTCGCGGCCGCTGCCGGGGAGGCATCATGACCAACGCCAATCTCGCTGCCCTGAGCGCCGCCGGCGTCTCCGTGTGGCTCGACGATCTGTCCCGACAGCTCCTGTCCTCCGGCGAGCTCGAGAAGCGGATGTCCGCCTATTCGATCGTCGGTGTGACGACCAACCCGGCCATCTTCCAGTCGGCGCTGGCCGACTCGTCGGCGTACGAGAGCGCGCTCACCGAGGCGGTCCGCGCCGACCGCGACGTGGATTCCGTCGTGCGGGCCCTGACCACGTCCGACGTCCGCGACGCGTGTGACGTGCTGGCCGACGTCCACCGCGCGACCGACGGGGTGGACGGCCGCGTCTCCCTCGAGGTGGATCCCGGCCTGGCCCACGACACCGCGGCGACCGTGACGCAGGCGGTGGAGCTCTCCGAGGTGGTGGACCGCCCGAACGTCATGATCAAGATCCCCGCGACGTCGGCGGGGCTGCCGGCCATCACCGATGTCATCGGCAAGGGCATCGACGTCAACGTCACGCTGATCTTCTCGGCGGACCAGTACCGCGCGGTGGCGGAGGCGTACCTGACCGGACTCGAGCAGGCCGCTGCCGCCGGTCACGACCTGTCCACCATCCACTCCGTGGCGTCCGTGTTCGTCTCCCGGCTCGACACCGAGATCGACTCGCGACTCCCGGAGTCGTCGGAGCTGCGGGGCAAGGCCGGGCTGGCCAACGCGCGCCTCTGCCAGGAGGTCTACGAGGAACTGTTCGACCCCGAGGGACGCTTCGGGGCACTCGCCGATCGCGGAGCCCGTCCCCAGCGTCTCCTGTGGGCCTCGACGGGGGTCAAGGACCCGGCGTACCCCGACACGCTGTACGTGACCGGTCTGGTGACCCACGGGACGGTCAACACCATGCCGTTCGGCACCATCGAGGCGTTCGCGGACCACGGTGTCGTCGAGGGCGACACGGTCCGGGGCACCGCCGAGGAGTCCCGGGCCACCCTCGACGCACTGCGCGCCGAGGGGATCGACCTGGACGAGGTCTTCACCCTCCTCGAGCAGCAGGGCGTGCAGAAGTTCGTGACCGCCTGGGACGACCTGGTGGACACGGTGAGGGCGCGGATCGACGAGATCCCGACGGGGTCGTGATCGGCCCGGACGACGGGGCGACTTCGGTCAGCGAGGTCGCGGGCGGCGCCCCCGAGGGGTGGGCCAACCCGCTCCGTGATCCCCGGGATCGTCGGCTCCCCCGGATCGCGGGACCGTCCGGTCTCGTGATCTTCGGTGTGACGGGCGACCTGTCCAAGAAAAAACTCATCCCCGCGATCTACGACCTGGCCAACCGTGGCCTGCTCCCGCCGGGGTTCTCCCTGATCGGCTTCGGCCGCCGACGGTGGACCCACGACGAGTTCGCCGCGTTCGCCCGTGAGCAGGCCCGCGAAAGGTGCCGGACCCCGTTCCGCGAGGACGTGTGGGAGCAGCTCGCCGCCGGACTGCGGTTCGTCACCGGGACATTCGACGACGACGAGGGCTTCGACGATCTGGCGGACCAGCTGGGGGCACTCGAGGCCGAACGTGGGACCGCAGGCAACTACGCGTTCTACCTGTCCATCCCCCCGGATGACTTCCCGATCGTCTGCCGGCACCTCGATCGCACGGGGTGCACCCGCGGCCCGGAGGGGTCCTGGCGCCGGGTGGTCATCGAGAAGCCCTTCGGGCACGACCTGGCGAGCGCCCGCGAACTCAACGCGGTCGTGGGTGCGGTCTTCCCCGAGGACTCGGTCTTCCGGATCGATCACTACCTGGGCAAGGAGACCGTCCAGAACATCCTCGCGCTGCGCTTCGCCAACCAGCTCTTCGAGCCGGTGTGGAACGCCAACCACGTGGATCACGTCCAGATCACCATGGCCGAGGACATCGGACTGGGTGGTCGGGCCGGCTACTACGACGGCATCGGCGCGGCCCGCGACGTCATCCAGAACCACCTCATCCAGTTGATGGCGTTGGTCGCGATGGAGGAACCGACCGATTTCTCCGCTGCCGCGTTGCGGGCGGAGAAGACCAAGGTCCTCGAGTCGACCTCGTTGGCACTGCCGATTGCCGAGACGGCCGCGCGTGGTCAGTACGCGGGTGGCTGGCAGGGGTCCGAGCAGGTCGTGGGACTGAAGGACGAGGAGGGGTACGACCCCTCCTCGGCCACCGAGACTTACGCTGCGATCACCCTCGAAGTCCACAACCGCCGATGGGCGGGGGTCCCCTTCTATCTCCGCACCGGCAAGCGGTTGGGACGACGGGTCACCGAGATCGCGGTGGTCTTCCGGCGCGCTCCGCACCTGCCTTTCGACGCGACCATGACCCAGGAGCTTGGGCAGAACGCGCTGGTCATCCGGGTCCAGCCCGACGAGGGTGTCACGTTGCGCTTCGGCTCCAAGGTCCCCGGCACCGCCATGGAGGTCCGGGACGTCAACATGGACTTCGCCTACGGTGAAGCGTTCACCGAATCCTCCCCCGAGGCCTACGAACGTCTCATCCTCGACGTCCTGCTGGGCGAGCCCTCGCTCTTCCCGGTCTCCCGCGAGGTCGAGCTGAGCTGGCAGCTCCTCGACCCGGTCCTGCAGGAATGGGAGTCGGACGGGACACCGGAGCAATACCAGGCCGGGACGTGGGGGCCGAAGGGCGCCGACGAGATTCTGGCCCGGAGTGGCCGCGCATGGAGGCGACCGTGATCATCGACCTACCCGACACCTCCACCCGCGGGATCGCCAAGAAGCTCGTGCAGATCCGCGAGGAGGCCGGGCTGAGCACGATCGGACGGGTGCTCACGCTGATCGTGATCACCGATCACGTCCGGGGCAGCGAGTCCGCGATCGAGGCGGCCAACGAGGCCAGCCGGGAGCATCCGTGCCGGGTCATCGTGGTGATCCGCGGACCTCGCGCGGACGCCGACAGGCTCGACGGTCAGATCCGCGTCGGCGGTGACGCCGGGGCGGCGGAGGTCGTCGTGCTGCGCACCTCCGGTGCGATGGCCTCCCAGTCGGCCTCCCTCGTCACGCCGTTGCTGCTGCCGGACACCCCGCTCGCCGTGTGGTGGCCCCGCCACTCCCCCACGTTGTTGTCCGAGGACAGGGTGGGCAGGCTCGCGAAGCGCCGGATCGTCGACTCCGACGCGGAGGGGCATCCCACCGATGCGCTGGCGAAACGGGCGGCCGGTTACTCCCCGGGCGACACCGATCTGGCGTGGGCGCGCATCACCCACTGGCGTTCCCTGCTCGCGGCGACCCTGGACCGTCCGCCCTTCGAGCGCATCACCGGGGCGACGGTGTGCGGCCCGGAGCGGGCGGCGTCGGTGGACCTGGCCGGTGGATGGCTGGCGTCCCGGCTCGGGATCGACGTCCTGCGGGCCGTCGGCCCGAGGATGGTCGTCCTGGAGCGGGCCTCGGGCTCCATCGTCCTCGAGCAGATCAGCGCGACCTCCGCCGAGCTCCGCATCACGGGTCAGGCGCCCACACGGGTGGCGCTCGTCGGCCGCAGCGTCGCCGACTGTCTCTCGGAGGAGCTACGGCGGATGGACACCGACGGCGTGTACGCCGATGCGTTGGCCAATCATGACCGTGTCATCTACACCTCTGCCTCGGTTCGCTGAGCAGGGGACCCGGACCTCGACGTCACTTCCCCACCGGACCACCACCACAGGAGCGCCGATGTCAGTCACACGCCATCTCGTACACCCGGATGCGGACACCCTCGCCGAAGCGGCAGCCCTCGCCGTCGTCGGGCACCTCAACGAACGGATCGCCACCGCCGGGACCGCGACGCTGTCCCTGACGGGCGGCTCGGTGGGGGTGAAGACCGCGGCCGCACTCGCCGGGGCCGATGTCGACTGGTCACGCGTGACCATCTACCTGGGTGACGAACGCTTCGTCCCGGCAGACGACCCCGAGCGCAACGACGGGCAGCTCGACGACGTCCTGCTCCGCACCGTGGGCGACCGCGCCACCGTCCACCGCTGGCCGGCCCGCGGACCGGAGTTCGAGGACGTCGACGCCGCGGCCGAGGCGTTCCTCGCCGCAGTGGACCTCCCCGGGGACGACGAGCCGCTGTTCGACGTCACCCTCCTGGGCATGGGACCCGAGGGGCACATGAACTCGATCTTCCCGCACACGCCGGCGGTCGCCGAGACCGAGCGGCTCGCGGTGGGCGTGCGTGACTGCCCCAAGCCGCCACCGGAGCGACTGACCTTCACCCTCCCGGCGGTGCGCAGGTCGAGGCACGTGCTCGTCGTGGCCGCCGGGGACGGGAAGGCGGAGGCGGTGGCCAGGGGCCTGGGCGGGGCGGACCCCGCGGACTGGCCCGTCGCCGGTGCCGTGGGCACCGAGTCGACCACGTATCACCTGGACGGACCGGCCGCCTCGATGGTGCTCTGAGAACAGGAACGGGGCGCGTCTCATCCACCCGGTGGAAGAGACGCGCCCCGTCGTCGGCCCGGCCGGTGGGGCCGCGCCGGGGACCGGTCGGTCAGCCGAACCTGACCATGAGGCCGACCGCCACGATGGCGATGACCCAGAGGATCGCGACGACCACGGTGACCCGGTCGAGGTTCCGCTCGACCACGCTGGACCCGGAGAGGCTGGACTGGACACCGCCACCGAACAGCGACGACAGGCCGCCTCCCTTGCCGCGGTGCAGCAGGATGAACAGCATCAGCAGGAGGCTGGTGGTGATGAGGAAGATGTCCAGGGCGAGCTTCATGTAGGGATCGTGCCTCACGTCGGGTCGGGCGGTCGGGTGCGACCGCTACAGACTACCCGGTCGGGTGTCCGCGGCGAATCCCGGCACGCCCGACCCCGCGGGGCCGGGCGCGCCGGAGTGGGCGGTGTCAGGGCAACGGGCCACCGGCGGCGATCGCCGACAGCTGGGCGAACTCGTCCGGCTTGAGCGACGCGCCTCCGACCAGACCACCGTCGACATCGGGCTGGTCGAGCAGCTCGCCGATCGTGGAGGCGTTGACGCTGCCGCCGTACAGGACCCGCATCTGCTCGGCCGTCGCGTCATCGGCCAGATCGGCCAACGTGGAACGGATGGCGGCGCAGACCTCCTGGGCATCGGCGGCGGACGCGGTCTTGCCGGTCCCGATCGCCCACACGGGCTCGTAGGCGATCACGGTGGAGGCCAGCTGGTCCGTGGACAGTCCCGCGAGCGATTCGGAGAGCTGGTTCACGACGAAGTCGACGTGGTCCCCTGCCTCCCGCACCTCGAGCTTCTCGCCGACACACACGATCGGCGTCAACCCGTGCCGGTGGCAGGCGGCGGCCTTGGCCGCGACGAGTTCGTCGGACTCCGCGTGGTAGTCACGGCGCTCGGAATGGCCCACGACGACATAGGTGCAGCCGAGCTTGGCGAGCATCCCCGCCGAGATCTCGCCGGTGTAGGCACCGGACTCGTGGACCGAGACGTCCTGCGCGCCGTAGGCGAAGCCCAGCTTGTCGCCCTCGATGACGATCTGGACGCCACGGATGTCCGTGAACGGGGGGATGAACGCCACGTCCACCTTCTCCAAGTACTTGTCCGGGAGTGCGAAGGCGACCTTCTGGACGAGTGCGATGGCCTCGAGGTGGTTGAGGTTCATCTTCCAGTTGCCGGCGATGAGCGGGGTGCGTGCCATGTTCTCTCCTGTGGTCTCGTCGGTCTTCAGTTGCTGCGCTCGAGGGCGGTGACGCCGGGCAGCTCCTTGCCCTCCAGGTACTCCAGCGAGGCGCCACCCCCGGTGGAGATGTGGGAGAAGTTCTCCTCCCCGAGACCCAGGGTGCGGACGGCCGCGGCGGAGTCGCCGCCGCCGACCACCGAGAACGCGCCGTTCTTCGTCGCGGTGATGATGGCCTCGGCGACACCGCGCGTCCCGGCGGAGAACGCCTCGAACTCGAACACGCCCATGGGGCCGTTCCAGAAGACGGTCTTGGCGGCGGAGAGCTTCTCGCTGAACGCCTTCACCGACTCGGGGCCGATGTCCAGGCCCATCTTCCCCTCCGGGATGGCCTCGGCGGAGACCGTGGAGTGCGCGGCGTCGGCGGCGAAGCCGTCGGCGGCGACCACGTCCACGGGCAGGCTGATCACGTCGCCGAACTTGGCGAGCAGGTCCTTGCAGGTGTCGATCATCTCCTCCTGCAGCAGTGAGGAGCCGACCTCATGGCCCTGAGCGGCGAGGAAGGTGAAGCACATGCCGCCGCCGATGACCAGGGTGTCGACCTTGGGCGCCAGGGCCTCGATCACGGCGAGCTTGTCGGACACCTTGGAGCCGCCCAAGACGACCGCGTAGGGGTGCTCCGGGTCGCCGCTGAGGTTCGCGAGGACCTCGACCTCGCTCTGGACGAGGTCGCCGGCGTAGGCCGGGAGGACCTTGGCGACGTCGTACACCGACGCCTGCGCGCGGTGGACCACCCCGAAACCGTTGGAGACGAACGCCCCGTCCTCGCCCACCAGGCTCGCCAGCTCGGCCGCGAACTCGGCCCGCTGCGCCTCGTCCTTGCTCGTCTCGCGCGGGTCGAACCGCACGTTCTCCACCAGGAGCACGTCCCCGTCGGTCAGGCCGTTGGCTCGCTCGCGGGCGTCCGACCCCACCACGTCACCGGCGAGCTGGACGTAGCGCCCGAGCTCGTCACCCAGCTTCTCCGCCACGGGGGCGAGGGAGAACTCGGGGTCGGGCTCACCCTTCGGGCGGCCGAGATGCGCGGTGATCACCAGCGCTGCACCGGCGTCGAGAAGAGCGTTGAGCGTGGGCAGCGAGGCGGTGATCCGGCCCGCATCGGTGATGGTCGAGCCGTCGAGCGGGACGTTGAGGTCGCAGCGGACGAGGATCTTGCGACCCTCTACGCCGGCATCGAGCAGGTCGTTGAGCGTGCTCACGGCCATGTGGTGGGACTCCTGTCGGAAGAACGGTGGTGATGGTGGGTGGTGCTGCCGGTCCATGTGCTCCGGGCCCGGCCGGGACGCTGTGGGCGTTCCCGGACCGGGCCCGGATCGTCGTACTGGGGATGTCAGTCCCGAGGGGTCTTAGAGCGACTTGCCGACCAAGCCGATGATGTCGGCGAGGCGGTTGGAGTAGCCCCACTCGTTGTCGTACCAGGAGGCGATCTTGATCTGGCCGTCGATCGCCTTGGTCAGCGGCGCGTCGAAGATGGACGAGTGCGGGTCACCGACGATGTCGGAGGAGACGATGGGATCCTCGGTGTACTTGAGGATGCCCTTCATCGCGCCCTCGGCGGCGGCCTTGACCGCGGCGTTGACCTCGTCGACCGAGGCCTTCTTCTCGAGCTCGACCGTGAGGTCGGTGAGCGAGCCGGTGGGCAGCGGGACGCGCACGGCGTAGCCGTCGAACTTACCCTTGAGCTCGGGCAGGACCAGCGCGACGGCCTTGGCCGCACCGGTGGAGGTGGGCACCATGTTGATGCCGGCGGCGCGGGCGCGGCGCATGTCGCTGTGGGGCGCGTCCTGGAGGTTCTGGTCCTGCGTGTAGGCGTGGATCGTGGTCATGAGGCCCTTGACGATCCCGAACTCGTCGGAGAGGACCTTGGCGACCGGCGCGAGGCAGTTGGTGGTGCAGGAGGCGTTGGAGATGATCGTCTGCGAGCCGTCGTACTCGTGGTCGTTGACCCCCATGACGATGGTGATGTCCTCGTTCTTGGCCGGCGCCGAGATGATGACCTTCTTGGCACCACCCTCGAGGTGGCCCTTGGCCTTCTCGGCGTCGGTGAAGATGCCGGTGGACTCGACGACGACGTCGACACCGTAGTCTCCCCACGGCACGGACGCGGGGCCCTCCTTGACCGCGAGGGCGCCGATCTTGGTCCCACCGACCGTGATCGACGAGTCGTCGAACGTGACCTCCTTGCCCAGGCGACCCAGGATGGAGTCGTACTTGAGCAGGTGAGCGAGCATGTCCTTCGTGGTCAGGTCGTTGACGGCCACGATCTCGATGTCCGTCTTGCCCTCGGCCTTGAGAGCCTCCACCGCGCGGTAGAAGTTGCGGCCGATACGTCCGAATCCGTTGATGCCTACGCGCACGGTCACGTGTTGTCTCCTTATTGGTGGTGCGAGAACGCTTGATGTCACCGGGGCCGGGTGGAGCCCGGGACGTGACCCAGACTACCCGGCGTGGACCGCTCCCGCGCAGGGTGCTGCCGGGGTGGATCAGCCTTCGTCGAGCATGTCCTCGGTCACCACGGACTCGGTGTCGGGGATCCCGAGCTCGGCGGCTTTGCGGTCCGCCATGGACAGCAGTCTCCGGATGCGCCCCGCGACCGCGTCCTTGGTCATGGGCGGTTCCGCGAGCTGCCCGAGCTCCTCCAGCGACGACTGGCGGTGCTGGACGCGCAGTTCACCGGCGGCGAGCAGATGGTCCGGCACGTCCTCGGCGAGGATCTCGAGGGCGCGCTGGACACGGGCGGCCGCGGCCACGGCGGCCCGGGCCGAGCGCCGCAGGTTGGCGTCGTCGAAGTTGGCCAGCCGGTTGGCGGTGGCGCGGACCTCGCCGCGGGAGCGGCGCTCCTCCCAGATGTCCCTG
>NZ_JAALDN010000274.1 GCF_014144855.1 Dietzia maris
GCGGCCGCCGACGCGATTCCGCCCCGGTGGCGCGCCCCTCGCCCCGCCGGGTCCTCGCCGACCTCGGCCCCCGCGAGTTCGCCAACGCGCTGATCGCGCTCGTGTTCTCTGCGACCGGCCCCGTCGCCGTCATCCTCGCCGCCGGCGGGCAGGGCGACCTGTCCCCCGCACAGTTGTCCTCGTGGATCTTCGGCGTGTTCTTCGCCAACGGACTGCTCACCATCCTCATGAGCTGGGTCTACCGCACGCCGCTGGCGTTTTTCTGGACCATCCCGGGCACCGTGATCGTCGGCAACTCGCTCGGGCACCTGCGGTGGTCGGAGGTCCTGGGGGCCTACGTCGTGACCGGGGTGCTGATCCTGCTGGTCGGGCTGACCGGCCTGGCCCGCCGGCTCATGGACTGGATCCCCATGCCGATCATCATGGCGATGGTCGCCGGGGTGTTCCTCCGGTTCGGGCTGGGACTGGTCGAGGCCGTGTGGGCCTCCGTCGCGGTGGCCCTACCGATGGCGATCGCGTTCCTCGTCGTCGGCGCCGTCCCCCGCCTGGCCAGGGTGGTACCGCCCATCCTGGCCGCGATGGTCGTGGGGATCGTCGCCGTGGTCCTGTCCGGCGGGTTGTCACGAGGCATCCTCGACGACGGGCTGATCGCCGCCCCCATGCTGCAGGCCCCGGAGTTCACCCTCCGGGCGATCGCCGAGCTGGTCGTGCCACTGGCCATCACCGTCCTCGTGGTGCAGAACGGTCAGGGCATCGCGGTCCTGCGCGCGAAGGGCCACCACCCCCCGGTCTCGGCGTGCGCGGTGGCGTGCGGCGTCTGGTCCCTGCTGGTCTCGGCGGTCGGCGCGGTCTCGACGTGCCTGACCGGACCGACGAACGCCCTGCTCGTCTCCTCCGGTGAGCGCGACCGCCATTACGCCGCCGCGATCGCCAACGGCGGCCTGGCCCTGGTGGTCGGCGTCTTCTCCCCGGCCTTCGTCGGGCTCATCCTCGGCACGCCCGCAGCGTTCATCGCGGCCCTGGGCGTGTTGGCGATGCTCGCGCCGCTGCAGTCGGCGTTCGTCACCGCGTTCCGGACCGACCGGGCACTCGGACCGCTCGTGTGCCTGCTCGTCACCGTCGCGGACGTGTCGTTGCTCGGGATCTCGGCGCCGTTCTGGGGCATCGTGCTGGGGATGGCCGTCCAGGCTGCTGGAGCGGCGGGCCGCGGCCTGACCCGGCGCCCGCCCGGGCCGGAGACGACGGAAGGCCCCCGCCGAGTGGCGGGGGCCTTCTCACGGGTCCGGTATCAGGCGGAACGCTCGCGCAGCTCCTCGTCGGAGAAGGGGACGATCGTCGGCAGGACGTTGTCGCAGACCGTCTCACCGGTGACCACGACGCGGGCGACGTCATCGCGCCCGGGGATGTCGTACATGACCGGCAGGAGGACCTCCTCCATGATGGCGCGCAGGCCACGGGCACCGGTCCCCCGCAGGATCGCCTGGTCGGCCACGGCCTCGAGCGCGTCCTCGGTGAACTCCAGCTCGACACCGTCCATCTCGAACAGCCGGGCGTACTGCTTGACCAGTGCGTTCTTGGGCTCGGAGAGGATGTTGACCAGGGCCTCGCGGTCCAGGCTCGTCACGGTCGCCACGACGGGCAGGCGGCCGATGAACTCGGGGATCAACCCGTACTTCACCAGGTCCTCCGGCATGACCTCGCTGAAGTTGTCGGTCGTGTCGAGGTCCTTCTTGCTGGCGACCTCGGACCCGAAACCCATCCCCTTGCGACCCACGCGGTCGCCGACGATCTTCTCCAGGCCCTGGAAGGCACCGGCCACGATGAACAACACGTTGGACGTGTCGATCTGGATGAACTCCTGGTGCGGGTGCTTGCGGCCGCCCTGCGGCGGCACCGACGCCTGCGTGCCCTCGAGGATCTTCAGCAGCGCCTGCTGGACGCCCTCACCGGAGACGTCCCGGGTGATCGACGGGTTCTCGGCCTTGCGGGCGATCTTGTCGACCTCGTCGATGTAGATGATGCCCATCTCGGCACGCTTGGTGTCGAAGTCCGCGGCCTGGATGAGCTTGAGGAGGATGTTCTCCACGTCCTCGCCCACGTACCCGGCCTCGGTCAACGCGGTGGCATCCGCGATCGCGAAGGGCACGTTGAGCATCTTGGCCAACGTCTGGGCGAGGTACGTCTTGCCACAGCCGGTGGGTCCCAGCATGAGGATGTTGGACTTGGCCAACTCGACACCGTCGCCGCGGCCGAGGGAGGCCCCCACCCGGATGCGCTTGTAGTGGTTGTAGACGGCCACCGCCAGGTTCCGCTTGGCGGCGTCCTGCCCCACCACGTATTCGTCCAGGAACGCGTGGATCTCGGACGGCTTGGGCAGCGTGTCCGGACCCGTCTCCTGCGCATCGTCGACCTCGGACTCGATGATCTCGTTGCACAGCTCGATGCACTCGTCGCAGATGTAGACGCCGGGACCGGCGATCAGCTTCTTGACCTGCTTCTGGCTCTTCCCACAGAAGGAACACTTCAACAGGTCGCCGCTCTCACCTACACGCGCCATGAGTTCTACGTCCTCGCATTCCGGGGGCGCCGATGTCACGCCCCGTAGTCGACGGTACGCGGTGACGGCCGTAAAGCCGACCCCGCGTGATCAGTTCATTGCACCCGACGGCGCACCGCTACCCCCAGCGGCGCGCCGCCGTCGGCTCAGTTGCTCGTCGACAGTTTGCGGTAGTCGAACACGGTGTCGATGATGCCGTAGTCCTTGGCCTCCGCGGCCGTGAGGATCTTGTCGCGATCGGTGTCCTTGCGGACCTGATCGGCGGTGCGCCCGGTGTGCTGGGCCAGCGTGGTCTCCATGAGGCGACGCATCCGCTCGATCTCCGCGGCCTGGATCTCGAGGTCGGAGACCTGGCCCTGGATGCCGCCGGTGGCCGGCTGGTGGATGAGCACGCGGGCGTTGGGCAGCGCGGCCCGCTTCCCCTTGGTGCCCGCCGCGAGCAGGACCGCGGCGGCCGACGCGGCCTGGCCGAGGCAGACCGTCACGATGTCCGGCCGCACGTACTGCATGGTGTCGTAGATCGCCATGAGCGAGGTGAACGAGCCACCCGGCGAGTTGATGTACATGGTGATGTCGCGGTCCGGGTCCTGACCCTCCAGGACCAGCAGCTGGGCCATGATGTCGTTCGCCGAGGCGTCGTCGACCTGGGTGCCCAGGAAGATGATGCGCTCCTCGAAGAGCTTGTTGTAGGGGTTGGACTCCTTGACGCCGTAGCTGGAGTGCTCGACGAAGGACGGCAGGATGTATCGGGAGGTCGGCATTGAGGTCATCGGTGACTCCGTGGTGGTGTGCGGGGCTGGGTGGGCTGCGGGAGCGCTCCCGTGGGCGGAGGGCTCGATCACGACGGCGAGGTCCCGCCCGTCTGGGACGCACGCGAGATCACGTGGTCGACGAACCCGTACTCCTTGGCCTCCTCCGCGGAGAACCAGCGGTCACGGTCGGAGTCCTCGGTGACCTGCTCGAACGACTGGCCCGTGTGGAAGGCGATGAGCTCGGCCATCTCACGCTTGGTGGCGGCGTACTGCTCGGCCTGGATGGCGATGTCGGCGGCCGAACCACCGACACCGGCCGACGGCTGGTGCATCATGATCTTCGCGTGCGGCAGGGCGTAGCGCTTGCCCTTGGTGCCCGCGGTCAGCAGAAACTGACCCATCGAGGCGGCCAGGCCCATGCCGTAGGTGGCCACGTCGCACTCGACGAACTGCATCGTGTCGTAGATCGCCATGCCGGCCGTCACGGAACCACCGGGCGAGTTGATGTACAGCGCGATGTCGCGGGTGGGGTCCTCCGCCGCGAGCAGCAGGATCTGCGCGCAGAGGCGGTTGGAGATGTCGTCGTCGACCTGGGAGCCCAGGAAGATGATCCGCTCCTGCAGGAGGCGCTCGTACACGGAGTCGCCGAGGGTGAGTCCGTGCGACCCCGGCGAGCTGAGTGCGGGCTGCGTCGAACCGGGCTGAGCCGCTGAACCGTTCTGGGCCACGGGGAACCTACCTTCGCTCATCGTCTTCACCGCTAGCGCGGCGCCCGGCCGACCGGTGGCCGGGGAACCGTTACGTCAAACACTAACCAACACCGACGACGGAACCGTCCCGCCGGGGCGGGTGTTCGCTCTCAGCGTCGGGCCACCAGCATCGTCCGCGGGGGCCACGACGACAGGGCCGGGGCCGCGTGGTGCGGTCCCGGCCCTGTCGGGGGTCGATCAGGGGACGATCAGGCGTCGGAGTCCTTCTCGTCCGCTGCCGTCTCGTCGGCGTCGGACGCGGTCGCCTCGGCGTCATCGGCGGAGTCGGCGGAGTCGGCCTCGACGGTGCCGAAGAACTCGCTGGTGTCGACGACGTTGCCCTCGGTGTCCTTGACAGTGACCTTGCCGATCACGTCGGCCAGAGCCTTGGACCGGCGGACGTCGGAGAACAGCGAGCCGAGCTGACCGGCCTGCTGGATCTGCTGCACGAACTGGTTGGGGTCCATGCCGTAGCGCTGGGCCTGGAACAGGATGTGCTGGGTGAGCTCTTCCTGCGAGACATCGGTCGAGTTCTGCTCGGCGACGGCATCCAGCAGCAGCTGGCTGCGGATGGCGCGGGCGGCACCCTCACGGGTCTCGGCCTCGAAGGTCTCGCGGTCGGTGCCCTCGGCGGCCAGCGCCTGGTCCAGGATGGACGCGTCGCCACCGAACTGGTCGATGAGCTGGTGCATCTGGGCGTGGGCCTCGGACTCGACGACCGCCTCCGGGGTGGGGACGTCGGTGGCCTCCATCAGCGCGTCGAGGACCTTGTCGCGGATCTCGCCCGCCAGGCCGGCCTTGGCCTGCTGCGCGACCTTCTCGGTCAGATCGGCCTTGAGCTCGTCGAGGGTGTCGAACTCGCTGGCCATCTGCGCGAACTCGTCGTCGGCCTCGGGCAGCTCGCGCTCCTTGACGGACTGAACGGTGACGGTGATGACCGCCTCCTTGCCGGCGTGGTCACCGGCGACGAGCGAGGAGGTGAACTCCTTGGACTCGCCGGCCTTGAGACCCGCCGCCGCGTCGTCCAGGCCCTCGACGAGGGTGCCCGAGCCGAGCTCGTAGGACAGTCCCTCGGTGGAGGCTTCGTCGACGGGCTCGCCGTCGACGGTCGCGGCCAGGTCCACCGAGAGGAAGTCGCCCGTGGTGGCGCCGCGCTCGACGCCCTTGAGGGTGCCGAAGCGGGCTCGCAGGTTGTCCAGCTCCGCGTCGACGGCGGCCTCGTCGGTCTCGGGGGCCTCGACGGTGACCTCGAGGTCCTCGAAGGTCGGCAGGGTGATCTCCGGGCGGATGTCGACCTCGGCGGTGAACTCGACGACGTCGTTGTCCTCCAGCTTGGTCACCTCGATCTCGGGTTGGGCCAGCACGACGAGCTCGTGCTCGTCGACGGCCTGGCTGTAGCGCGACGGGATCATGTCGTTGATGACCTGCTCGAGGACCGCCGGGCGACCGATCCGCGACTCGAGGAGCTTGGCCGGGGCCTTACCCGGGCGGAAGCCCGGGATGTTGACCTGGCCGGCGAGCGACTTGTAGGCCTTGGCGAAATCCGGCTCGAGCTCCGCGAACGGCACCTCCACGGTGATCTTGACCCGGGTCGGGTTGAGCTGCTCGACAGTGCTCTTCACGGTGATGTTCTCCTAGGAAGTCATGTGGGGTTCGTGTCTTTCGGCTCCGCTGGTCGGGATGACAGGATTCGAACCTGCGACCCTCCGCTCCCAAAGCGGATGCGCTACCAAGCTGCGCCACATCCCGGTGAGTCGCGCGGCCGACCATCCCGCGATCATGCACAGGACATCCGCCGGGCCGCAAACCAACTCGCCCAGTGTACGACAGGGCCATCCGCCCGCCGATTCCGACTTGTCGGGCCGGGAGTTGGGAGCGCCGCCAGGGTCCGGTAGTGTTGTCCGGGCGTGAGCGTGACCGTGGATGAAACGCCAGGTCAGGCTGCCGACGCGGGTGTAGCTTAATGGTAAAGCCCCTGCCTTCCAAGCAGGCTACGCGGGTTCGATTCCCGTCACCCGCTCCACAGATCCCGCGGGAATCGCCCCGCTACCGTCGATCCGTCGCCAGTATTCGAGAAGCTGGGCACCGATCGCCTCCTTTTCCTGCATGGGCAGTGAGTGGGTCGCATCCGGCCAGAGCGTGACGTCAGCTTCCGGCCGGAGACGGCGGAGGCGGTCCACCGCCTTCTGTCCACCCGCGAGAGACGACGTCCCGGCGATATCAGCGCGCACCGGCATGGGCAGCTGACGCCATTCGTCGTCCGTGAGAGTGCGAGGCACGGGCAGAGCCGGACTGAAGTGCTTCGAGGCCGTCGCGATCAGGTCGGCGAGCGCGGAGCCCCGGCGTGTCTCCTCGACGGTGGTGCCCCCCAGTCGGGCGAGAGCGATCGCCTGCCATCCGGCGGGCAACGGCATCTGCGCCATCGTCGCCCAGAGAAAGGCGCCGACGGGAAGACGATCGATCACCATGACCGGTTCGATCACGGTCAACGAGGCGAGCTGCTCGGGACTGGCCATCGCGTGGGCGCACGCACTGGCCCCGCCAAAGCTGTGTCCGACGACGTGCACCTTGTCCAGTCCAAGGGTGGAGACGACCTGGGCGATCCACTCGCCCTGCTGCTCGAAGCGCAGGAGCGGGACGGTCTGCGCGGAGAATCCCGCATCGCCGAGCGGGTCGACCGCCAGGAAGCTCCTCTGGCCGATCCACTCCTCGAGGTTCTCCTGCCACATGACGGCACCCGACCGCATGCCGGGGAGAAGGAGCACGGGTGTCCCCCCACCCTCGACCCGCCACTCGAGCGCGCGCACGGTCCCGAACTCGGTGGCGATCTCATGCACCACCGGTTTTTCCGGGAGCGCATCGAGGACGAGCCCGTAGAAGGTGGAGTACTCCCGCTTGGACTGTAGGCAGTCCCAGTGGCCCACCGTCTGACGGTGAACGATCGTGTCCCGCAGCTTGTCCACTATCAGCGAGGTCGCGATGGCACCCCCCGCCACTGCGGCGAGCTGCCACTTGAGCCTGGATGTGGCGGTCTCCGACGACACCGATCCTCCTCTGGCCGACGGCGTCCCGGTCGGCCTCTAGAAACCGAATTCACGCCAGACCCTGCCAGCTGTCGTCCCCCGCCGGCTGACAACGCCGGGCCTTCTCGGTGAAATCAGCGACAAATCTCGACGACCCGGATCCCCGTGGCTATCACTCCGCTGCCTGACACGTCGGACACCAGAACAACGTCCTGGCTTCCATGGTCTGCAGGCGGATCTCGTCCCCGCACACCCGGCACGCCCACCCGTCACGTTGGTAGACGTAGTTGCGCGGCCGGTCCGCGCCCCGCCTGGGGACGTCGCCGTGGTCGTGTTCGGGCCGGATCGTCACGATCCCCCCGGTGTCCACACCGACTGCCATCAGCGCCACGAGGTCGTCCCACAGGGCGTGGAACTCAGCGCGTCCCAACTCCACACCCGGCCGGAACGGGTCGAGGCCGGCCCGGAACAGCACCTCGGCGCGGTAGACGTTGCCCACCCCGGCCAGCACCTTCTGGTCCATCAGCAGCGCGCCGATGGTGCGCGAACTGCGGGAGATCCGCGCCCACGCCCGATCGGGGTCGGCGCCCGGGTCCAGGGGGTCCGGACCCAGACGCGCGTGCACCTCGGCCACGCCCTTCTCGTCGATGACCTCGCACCGGGTGGGCCCGCGCAGGTCGATGACGTGGGCGGGGCCGTCGCCGCGCGCGTCGCTCACGCGCATCCGCACCTGGCCGACCGGCGCGGGCGGCTCGTGGCCGTCGAGCACCAGGTGGGTGTTGAAGAATCCGTAGAGGCCCAGGTGGATGTGGACGGCCAGGCCGCCCTCGTAGTGGTGGAAGAGGTGCTTACCGACGGCCGTGGCGTGGTCGAAGTGCCGACCGTCGACGCTGACGTGGTCGGCGAACCGCCCCTGCGGGCTGGACACACGAACGGGCCCGCCTGCGAAGTACTCGGTGTGCAGGCGGGCCAGCCGGTGAAGGGTGTGCCCTTCAGGCACGGGGACTCAGGCGCCGGGGACGGGCGGGGCCTCGTGGGTGCGCTCGTACTCGGCGAGGATGTCGATGCGCCGCTGATGACGCTCGACCCCCGACCACTCCTGGTCGAGGAAGGCGTCGACGATCGCGAGCGCCTCCTCCTCCGAGTGCATGCGGCCCCCGATGCCGATGAGCTGGGCGTTGTTGTGCTCACGCGCCAGCCGCGCGGTCTCGACGCTCCACGCCAGGGCGCAGCGGGCGCCGGGGACCTTGTTGGCCGCGATCTGCTCGCCGTTGCCGGAGCCGCCGAGCACGATCCCGAGGCTGCCCGGGTCCGCGACGACCTTGGCTGCCGCGTCGATGCAGAAGGCCGGGTAGTCGTCCTCGGCGTCGTAGGTGTGGGCGCCGCAGTCGACCACCTCGTGCCCGGAGGCCTTCAGGTGCTCGGCGATGGCGTTCTTGGTCTCGAAGCCGGCGTGGTCCGCCCCCAGGTAGATGCGCATGACGAAGATTCTGCCACGCGACTCCACGGATCCCCACGGCAGGCGAGGCCGGGCGAGAGCCGCCCAGCCGACCACAGCCGCGCGCGATCTCAGTCGAACTGCGGGTCCTCGGTACGGCTTCGCTTGAGCTCGAAGAAGTACGGGTAATCGGCGAGCATGGCGGCGCCGTCGAAGACCTTGCCGGCGTCCTCGCCTCGCGGGATGCGGGTGAGGACGGGACCGAAGAACGCGGTGCCGTCGACGTGGAGGACCGGGGTCCCGACCTCGTCGCCCACCGGGTCCATGCCACGGTGGTGGGAGGCGCGCAGCTCGTCGTCGTACTCGTCGGTCCCCGCGGCGGCGGCGAGGTCGGCGTCCAGGCCTGCAGCCTGGAGCGCCTCGGTGATCACGGTGGGGTCCTCGATGCCGCGGCCCTGGTCGTGGATGCGGGTGCCCAACTCGGTGTACAGCGTCCCGAGGACCTCCGGACCGTGGAGCTTCGCCGCGGCGATGGCCACGCGTACCGGCCCCCAGCCGCGCTGCATCAGTGCCGTGTAGTCCTCGGGCAGGTCGCGGCCCTCGTTGAGCACGGACAGGCTCATGACGTTCCACGTCAGAGAGATGTCGCGGACCTTCTCCACCTCGAGGATCCAGCGGCTGGTGACCCACGCGAACGGACACAGCGGGTCGAACCAGAAGTCGACGGAGCGGGTGGCGGACCGGGTAGGTGATGTCATGACTCCATCCTCCCCGTCTCCGGCGGCCGCCGCCACTGCGGCCGCCTCGGCTCCCCGCCGGGTGGTAGGACTGGTGCGGTAGCCGAACCCCCCACCGAACCGAGGTCCTCACCGATGCGCTCGCTCAACCTCACCCGCGCCGACGCCGCCGCCCGGTCGGAACTGCTCGCCGTCGAGTCGTACGACGTGGAGATCGATCTCACCGACGGCCACGGCAGTCCCGGGACCGACACCTTCCGTTCGCGCACCGTGGTGCGGTTCTCCTGCTCGCGTCCGGGTGCGGAGACCTTCATCGACCTCCGCGCGGCCGTGATCCGGTCGGTAACCCTGAACGGCCGGGAACTGTTCCCGGCCCCCGGCGACGAGCGGTACGACGACGAGCAGTACGACGACGAGGACGGCATCACCCTGCCCGACCTGCAGGCGACGAATGAGCTGATCGTGGACGCCGATCTGGCGTACACCACCACCGGCGAGGGCCTGCACCGGATGGTCGACCCGGCCGACGGGGAGGTCTATCTCTACTCGCAGTTCGAGACGGCGGACGCCAAGCGCGTGTTCGCCTGCTTCGACCAGCCCGACCTCAAGGCCCGCTACACCCTGACGGTGACCGCGCCCGAGCAGTGGGTGGTGGTGGCCAACACCCCGGCCGAGGAGTCCCCGGCCCCCGGCGGTGGCGTGGTGCACCGCTTCGCCACCACCGAGATCATGTCGACGTACCTGGTCGCCCTCATCGCGGGCCCGTACCACGTGGTGGAGGACGCCTACACCGACGAGCACGGCACCATCCCTCTACGCTTGCTGTGCCGGGCGTCGCTGGCGGAGTTCCTCGACTCGGAACGCCTGTTCGCCGAGACCAAGGAGGGCTTCGGCTTCTACCACCGTGAGTTCGGCCTGCCGTACGCGTTCGGCAAGTACGACCAGATCTTCGTCCCAGAGTTCAACGCCGGTGCCATGGAGAACGCCGGTGCCGTGACGTTCCTCGAGGACTACGTCTTCCGCTCCCGGGCCACCGGCTACCGCTACGAACGGCGCAACGAGACGATCCTGCACGAGATGGCCCACATGTGGTTCGGCGATCTGGTGACCATGTTCTGGTGGGACGACCTGTGGCTCAACGAATCCTTCGCCACGTTCGCCTCGGTGCTGGCCCAGGTCGATGCGACGCAGTACACGGACGCCTGGACGACCTTCGCGATCGTGGAGAAGTCGTGGGCGTACCGCCAGGACCAGCTGCCCTCCACACACCCCGTCGCCGCGGACATGACCGACCTGGAGACGGTGGAGACGAACTTCGACGGGATCACCTACGCCAAGGGCGCCTCGGTGCTCAAGCAGCTCGTGGCCTATGTCGGTCGCGAGCCGTTCCTGGCCGGTCTGCGCGCGTACTTCGCCGAACACGCCTTCGGCAACGCCCGGTTCGACGACCTGCTCTCCGCACTGGAGACGTCGTCGGGGCGCGACCTGTCGGGCTGGGCCGACCAGTGGCTGCGCACGACCGGCATCAACCCGATCTCCGTCGAGGTCACGACCGGCGGCGATGCCCGCACGATCGATGACCTCACCGTGGTCCAGGGCCCGGCGTCCCCGGGCGCCGGGGAGCTGCGCACCCACCGGCTCGGCGTGGGCCTGTACAGCCGCGACGGGTCCGGTGCGATCGTGCGCACAGAGCGGGCCGAGCTGGACATCTCCGGCGAGCGGACGCCCGTCGCCGCGCTCGCCGGGCAGCCCGTGCCCGATCTGATCCTGCCCAACGACGACGACCTGACCTACTGCTCGGTCCGGCTCGACGAGAGGTCCCTGGCCACCGTCCTGGAGTCGCTCGAGGACGTCGCGGACCCGCTGGCGCGGACGCTGTGCTGGTCCGCGCTGTGGGAGATGACACGGGAGGGGCGCCTGCCGGCCCGCCGGTTCGTCGAGGTCGTGGCCCGGGCCGTGCCGCGTGAGTCCCACATCGGCGTGGTGCAGAGGGTGCTCACCCAGGCCCAGACCGCGCTGGCGCGCTACGCCGACCCGGACTGGGCCGCCGCCACCGGCTGGAAGACGTTCTCCGCGGCCATGCTCACCGCGGCCCGCGACGCCGAGGCGGGGTCCGATCACCAGCTGGCGTTCCTCACCGCCCTGTGCGCCTGCCCCATCGGTGTCGATCAGGGGCGCGTGCTCGCCACGCTCCTCGACGCCGGAGCCGACGAGGCGGGACTGCCCGGCCTCGTCGTCGACACGGACCTACGCTGGACCGTTCTCACCGCGCTGGTCGCCGCCGGCGCCGCGGACACCGACAGCATCGAGGCGGAACTGGCCACCGACGACACCGCCGGCGGAGCCCGGCGGGCCGCCACCGCGCGTGCCGCCCGCCCCACCGTCGGAGCCAAGGAGGAGGCCGAGCAGCTGCTGCTGGAGACCGGTGCCGACGCCCCCACCAACGCGATCGTGCGCGCCACGCTCCTGGGTGTCGACCTGCCCGGTCAGGAGCACCTGCTCACCGGCCTCTGCGAGCGCTACCTGGACGACGTCACTGCGCTGTGGAGGGCACGACCCGGCGATCTCGCCCAGACCGTCGCCGAGGGGCTCTTCCCGTCCTGGGCGGTGGACCGCGACACCGTCGAGCGTTTCGAGCAGGTCGTCGCGGACGAGACCCACCCGTCGGCCCTCCGGCGGATCATCGCCGAGCAGACCGCCGACATGGTCCGGGCTCTGGACGCCCGGGCCGTCGACGCGGCCGAGGCCGGCTGACCGGCCGGTCGGCCGGGCGGCCACACCGGTCGGTCAGGCGGCGTCGAGGTAGAGGTAGTCCTCCCAGTGCGGGCCGATCTCCCGCAACTGGGAGACCAACCGCCAGGTCCGGCCCCGCGGCGCGGCGAGGGGCACCCGCAGCTCCCAGCCGAGCTCGGAGAGCAGCTTGTCGGCCTTGCGGTGGTTGCACGGCGCACAGGAGGCCACGCAGTTCTCCCACCCGTGCGCTCCCCCGCGGCTGCGCGGGATGACGTGGTCGACGGTGGTGGCCTTGGCGCTGCAATAGCCGCACCTGTGTCCGTCGCGGTGCATGAGCGCCGCGCGGGTCATGGGGACCTGCGAGCGGTACGGGATCCGGACGTATTCGCGCAGTCGGATCACCGACGGCACGCGGATCGCGGTGTCCACCGAGCGGACCAGGAGCTCGACCGGGTGGTCATGGACCACGTCGGCCTTACCGCCGATCAACATCACCACCGCGCGGCGGGCGGGCAGGGCCGTCAGGGCCTCGTAGCTGGCGTTGAGCAGCAGGACGCGCGGGGCGGAAGACAGCGGGACGTGCCGGTCCGGGACCGGTTCCAGCCGGGAGGGGGATCGTGAACCCCGTTGTCGGTACTCCGTGTTCTCGCGCACTGCAGTGCCCATGGTCGGTCTCCGCTCGTCTGCCCCGAGCCCAGTGCATCAGCCGTGTCCGGGCTCGTCGTGAACCTCGCCTGCCACGATGATGCACCTTCGGTGAACACTTCGTGCGGCTAACGCGTAGCAGAAGGTGGCCGACCCCACCGGTTCGGCCCGGCGGGCGGGCGGATCCGGGTCGCCGTCGCGGGATCTCGTCGTCGTCGTCCCCGGGGGGGTCCGGCCACCACCGCCCACCCGTCACCACCTGCCCAGGGGCCCCACGAGCGCCTGGGCAGGCATGATGGGAGGCATGAGCAGCAGCACCTTTTATGACGAGATCGGTGGAGCGGAGACGTTCCGGAAGATCGTCCACGAGTTCTACCGCCGGGTGGCGGGCGACCCCGTGCTGCGCCCGATGTACCCCGAGGAGGACCTGGGGCCGGCCGAGGACCGCCTGCGGATGTTCCTCGAGCAGTACTGGGGAGGGCCCACCACCTACTCCGAGCAGCGCGGGCACCCGAGGCTGCGGATGCGGCACAACCCGTACGTCGTCGACCGCGCCGCCCACGACGCCTGGCTCACCCACATGCTCGCCGCCGTGGACACGATCGACCGCGAGACGCTGGACGACGAACACCGGGCGGCGCTCGTCGACTACCTCACCCGCGCCGCGGCAATGATGGTCAACTCCGCGGAGATCGGGTGAGGCCTCCCTCCCACGCGACGCGCCGGTGGGAGGACATGGTCCTCTACCAGATCTACCCGCGGTCATTCGCCGACTCCGACGGCGACGGCGTCGGTGACCTGCAGGGCGTGATCGACCGCCTCGACCACCTGGACCATCTGGGCGTCGACGGGGTGTGGTTCTCCCCGATCATGCGCTCCCCCGGCGCCGACCACGGATACGACGTGTCCGACCCGCGGGACGTGGATCCGCTGTTCGGCAGCGTCGACACGCTGCGTGAGCTCCTCGGGCGGCTCCACGCCGCCCGCAAGGTGCTCATCATGGACCTGGTGCCCAATCACACCAGCATCGAGCACCCCTGGTTCGCCGCCGCGGTCGCCGCCGGACCGGGCAGCCCGGAACGCGCGCGCTATCTCTTCCGGGACGGCCGCGGCGAGGACGGCTCCGAACCGCCGAACAACTGGCCGTCGGTGTTCGGCGGACCCGCCTGGACCCGCGTCACCGAGCCCGACGGCACGTCCGGCCAGTGGTACCTCCACCTCTTCGCCCCCGAACAGCCGGACCTGGACTGGACGAATCCCGAGGTCGCCGACGATCTCGAGCGGACCCTGCGGTTCTGGCTGGACCTGGGGGTCGACGGCTTCCGGATCGACGTGGCCCACGGGCTGGCCAAACCCGACGACCTGGCGGATCTACCCGACGACGTGGAGATCGCCCAGCTCGTCGTCGACCCCCGCGACGCGCGCTGGGACCGACCCGGCGTCCACGACATCCACCGACGGATCCGCCGCGTCCTCGACGACTACCCGGGCGCCGCCGCCTTCGGCGAGGTGTGGGTGGGACCGACCGAGCGGTTCGCGCGCTACCTCCGGCCCGACGAGCTGCACTTCGCGTTCCACTTCGCCCTCACCGGCGCCCCGTTCGACGCGCGCGCCCTGCGCGAGGCGATCGACTCCACGCTCGAGGCCGCACGGGTCTCGCGGGCGGCACCCACGTGGGCGCTGTCGAACCACGACGTCGTCCGCGAGGTGACCCGCTACGGCAACGGGGCCGTCGGTACGGCCCGGGCCCGCGCCATGCTCCTGGTGACGCTGGCGCTGCCGGGGATCGCGTTCGTCTACAACGGTGCCGAACTCGGTCTACCCAGCGATTACGCGATCCCCCACGACCGACTCACCGACCCGACCTGGGAGCGCACCGGTCACGCCGAGATGGGCCGTGACCACTGCCGCGTGCCGATCCCGTGGGAGGGCGACCGGCCCCCGTACGGGTTCTCGACCGCCGACGACACCTGGTTGCCGATGCCCGAGGGATGGTCGCACCTCACGGTCGCCGCCCAGCGGGAGGACCCCGACTCCGTGCTGTCGCTGTACCGGTCGGCGATCGGGATCAGGCAGTCCTGGCCGACGGCGGACACGGAAGCGATCGACTGGGAAAGTGAACTTGACGGGTGTCAGGCGTTTCGGCGCGAAGGCGGAGGGATCCTGTGCATGATCAATACATCCCCTCGGACGGTGCCCCTGCCCGACGGCGAGATCCTCCTCGCCTCCGGCCCACTCGACGGGAGGGATCTGCCACCGGACACCGCCGTGTGGCTGCAGGACTCCTGAAGGGCTTCGACGTGCGACTTTCCGACAAGACCGCGATCGTCACCGGCGGTGCCGGCGGGATCGGCCGCGGCATCACCCGTGCGTTCGTCAAGGAGGGCGCCAACGTCCTCGTGGTGGACATCAACGACGACGCCGGGGACGCGCTCGCCGCCGAGCTCGGTGAGCAGGTGGGCTACCTCCACTCGGACATCTCGGTCGAGGCCAACGCCGCATCGATCGTCGCGGCCGCCGTCGAGGCGTTCGGGCACCTCGACGTCCTGGTCAACAACGCCCACGCGTCCCGACAGGCACCACTGCTCGAGACCACCGGCGACATGATGGACCTGTCCTTCTCCACCGGCTTCTACCCGACGTTCTGGCTGATGAAGGCCGCGCACCCGCATCTGGCAAGGCGGGACGGGTCGGTGATCAACTTCGCCTCCGGCGCCGGCATCGACGGCAGCCCCACCCAGGCGTCGTACGCCGCGGCGAAGGAGGCGATCCGCGCGATCAGCCGGGTGGCCGCCAACGAGTGGGCGCGCGACGGGATCAACGTCAACGTCATCTCCCCCCTCGCGCTCACCGAGGGCGTGGAAGCCTACATCGAGGCGAACCCGGGGATCGAGAAGCGGCTCCTGTCCGGCACCCCGATGCGCCGTTTCGGGGATCCCGAGTCCGACATCGGCCGGGTCGCGGTCTTCCTGGCCAGCGACGACGCGTCGTACATGACCGGCCAGACGATGATGGTCGACGGCGGCGGGCTCATGCTCCGCTAACCGTCGTCGGAGCCGACGCGCAACCTCGGCACCAGCACGTCGCGGACCGTCTCGGGGTTGCGTTCGACCACCACCCAGCGCCGGCCCAGTGCACGGGCCGCGACCGCCGTGGTCCCGGACCCGGCGAACAGGTCCACGACCAGTTCGCCGGGGTCGGTGGCCAGTTCGACGACCCGCCGCATCAGCGCTTCCGGCTTGGGGGTGCGGAACCCGTCGACCCCGGCCGCCCTCAGTTCGGCACGCGCGGTGTCCGTCGAGCCGACCTCCTGGGACAGCCAGATGGTCTTGAGCTTCTTGATCCGACCCGCCTCGAACCGGTCCCGTTGGTAGATGTCGACCCGGGGTCCCGAGCGACCCTTCACCGTCCGGCACACCAGGTCGCCGACGCGTTCCCGCGCCCGCTCTCGCGACCACCGCCACACCGCAGGGGTGAGATCGCCGAAGACCGGGAGGATCTCTTCCAGTCCCCCGCCCGGTTCCACCGACACCTCGCCGGTGCCCGGGTCGCCGTACAGCGGGTACGTCATGGTGGGCGTGGTCCGCGGGTTGAAACGCTTGTTGGTGTTGCGCAGCGGTAGGAGCCGGAAGCTGACCCCGTCGACGCCCCGGTGCGGGAAGTCCGCCGGATCGACCGCCGAGGCCACCCCGCCCGCCAGCCGCACGTGCTCGGGGTCACGGGCGTACACCATCAGACGGTCGTGCGAACCGGCGAAGAAGCGGTCCAGTTGCCGTCCCTTGGGGTTGCTCTCCACCGTGAGGTCCGCGATGAACGCGTCGGCGCCGAAGATCTCGTCGAGCAGGCAACGCACCCGGTGGGCTTCGGCGTCGTCGAGGTGTACCCACACGGTTCCGGTCTCGGCGAGCAGGTCGCGGGCCACCACGAGCCGGGTCTCGATGTAGTCGAGCCACTCGTGGCGCGGCATGTTGTCGTGGTAGGCGTCGAACCGGCCCCCGCGGTTGTACGGCGGGTCGAGGTAGACCACCTGCGCGGCGCCGCAGGGCGCGAGGCCGTGCGCGTCCAGCGCGTCGTGGGCCTCGGCGATGCGCGCGCCGTCGCCGACCAGCACG
>NZ_JAALDN010000275.1 GCF_014144855.1 Dietzia maris
GTCGGCGCTGCCGGCGACCAGGTCGACGCGGTCGCCGCCCGCGTCGAGGCGCTCGTGGCCCGCCACCCGGAGGCGGCCGGCTACGCGCCGGGTTCGATCCTCTGACAGCCTGTCCGTAACTCGCCGGGCCCCCCGCCCGATAAGTCCTGTACACCGACGGAGGCGGGGCCCTCCCGTCGCCGAGTGACAGGGAAGGACCACAGCATGGTCACGAGGCCCAGCGGCTCCCTCGGGGGCGCACTGTACGACGTGTTCGGGATGATCCAGGCCGGGTTCGCCACCGCCAGTTCGGCCGTCGGGATCGACCCGGGGGCGTTCATGCAGCAGTTCTACGTTCCGATCGCGTTCTCTCTGATGCCGCTCGGCGCCGGCAGCCTCATCTTGGACCAGCTCGGGATCTGAGGCCTCTGCCCGATCGGCCCCAGGCGATCGGCCTCGGCCCCGGGCGGGCTGGCACTAGTCTGTGCAGCATGCGCCAGACCCCCATCCCCGTCCCCGGCACCTCCGGCCTGCAGGCGACCCTGCACCACGCTGACCAGCCCCGGGCGTTGCTGCTGCTCGTGCACGGCTTCGCCGAGCACTCCGGCCGGTACGGGCGGACGATCCGCTTCCTCACCGACCGGGGGATCAGTGTTGCCTCCTACGATCTGCGCGGCCACGGCACGGCTCCCGGGCCCCGCGCCAAGGTGTCGATAGAGACGCACATCCGCGACAACCTCGCGGTGCGTGACGCGGTGGTGGAGTGGAGCCGGTCCGCCGAGGGCGGCGGGGCCGAGTCCCTGCCCCGGCTGCTGATGGGGCATTCGATGGGCGGGTTGATCGCGGGGGAGTCCGCGCTCCGGCGGCCGTGGGACCTCAAGGGCCTCATCCTCTCCTCGCCCGGGCTCGTCGTGGGCGAGGGGACACCGGCACCGCTGCGCGTGGCGGCGCCCGTGATCGCTCGTCTCCTGCCGTTCCTGCCGGTGGAGAAGCTCGACCCGCACGACATCTCCCGAGTGCCCGAGTACGTCGAGGACTACACCTCGGATCCGCTGGTCCACCACAAGGGCGTGCCCGCGGTGACGGCGGGGACGATGCTCGCCGGCGGCCTCAAGTTCATCGAGCGGTCGCCGGCACTGCGGTTGCCGACGCTGATCCTCAACGGCTCGGCCGACACCATCACCTACCCGTCGGGCGCGCGGCGCTTCGCGCAGATCGCCGGTTCGGACCACGACCCGCGCCCGGAGATCACCTACCGGGAGTTCGAGGGCGGCTCCCACGAGCTGTTCAACGACCTGTGCGCCGAGGACGCGTACGCGGCGTTGGGGGAGTGGCTCGAGGCCCGACTGGGCTGAGTCCGACCAACCACGGGTGGGGGCCGACGGTCTCGACTCGGGACGTGGGCGTCCGGCTACGCTGGCCGTCATGCGACCCGATCTCTCCTCTTACCGCCATCTCGTCTCCGGAAAGGTCCGCGAACTGTACGAGATCGACGGTGAGACGCTCCTCCTGGTGGCCACCGACCGCATCTCCGCCTACGACCACGTCCTCGGCACGCCCATCCCGGACAAGGGCCGCGTGCTCACCGCGATGAGCGCCTACTTCTTCGACGCCCTCGACGTGCCCAACCACCTGGCCGGGACGCTGGACGACGAGCGCATCCCGCTCGAGGTGCTCGGCCGCGCGATGGTGGTCCGTCGACTCGACATGGTTCCGGCCGAGTGTGTGGCCCGCGGTTACCTGACCGGGTCGGGGATGACCGAGTACCGGGAGTCGGGGACCGTGTGTGGCATCGAGCTGCCCGGGGGCCTGGTCGAGGCCAGCCGACTGCCCGAGCCGATCTTCACCCCGGCCACCAAGGCGGCGGTGGGGGATCACGACGAGAACATCTCGTTCGATCAGCTCAGCGGGATCGTCGGGGCCGAGCTGGCCGAGCAGCTGCGTACGGCGACGCTGGACGTCTACGCGCGGGCCGCGGAGATGGCGGCCGAGCGCGGAGTGCTGCTGGCCGACACCAAGTTCGAGTTCGGCCTGGTCGACGGGGAGCTGATCCTGGCCGACGAGGTGCTCACCCCGGACTCATCGCGCTACTGGCCCGCTGACGAGTATTCGCCGGGCCGTGTGCAACCGAGCTTCGACAAGCAGTACGTGCGGAACTGGTTGACGGGCCCGGAGGCGGGCTGGAACTCCGATGCCGACACCCCGCCACCGGCTCTGCCGCAGGAGGTCGTGGACGCGACCCGGGCGCGCTACATCGAGGCCTACGAGCGCATCTCGGGCCGCTCGTTCGCCGACTGGATCGGGGGCGACGCAGCGTGAGCTCCACCGAGACGACCGACACCGACACCGCAGCCACCGACACCGCCGCCGCCGCGACCGCCACCACAGCCACCACCACGGGGCAGACGCCCACGCCGCCGCAGGCCGAGCGCCGTCCCTTCCGTCGCGAGCACCACGGCCGCGTCTTCGTCGACGACTACGAGTGGTTGCGCGACAAGGACGCTCCCGCGACCCGTGCCTACCTCGAGGCGGAGAACGCCTACACCGATGCGATGACCGCCGACCTCAAACCCCTGGAGGACGAGGTCTACGAGGAGATCCGCTCCCGCGTCAAGGAGACCGACATGTCGGTTCCGGTGCGCGCCAGCGGCTGGTGGTACTTCTCGCGCACCGAGGAGGGCCGCTCGTACGCCAGGCACTGTCGGGTCCCGGTCCCGCAGCAGTTCGTCGACGACCCGTCGGACCCTGCGGGCTGGGTTCCGCCCGAGGTCTCCCCGGGCGTGGAGTTGCCGGGTGAGCAGTTGCTCCTCGACGGAAACGCCGAGGCGGAGGGTCACGACTACTTCGCGCTGGGCGCGTTCTCGGTCAGCCACGACGGCCGCGCACTGGCGTGGGCCACCGATACCGAGGGCGACGAGCGGTACACGCTGCGCTTCCGCTCGCTCGACCCGGACTACACGGCCCCGGACGAGGAGATCTCCGGGATCGCCGCCGGCGTGACCTGGTCCCGCGATGGCCGGTACGTCTTCTACGTCACCGTCGATGACGCCTGGCGACCGGACACGGTGTGGCGTCACCGGCTGGGCACGACGAGGGACGACGACGACAAGGTCTTCCACGAGCCCGACGAGTCCTACTGGATCGGGGTCGGCGAGACACGCAGCGAGAAGTTCCTGCAGATAGCGGCGGGGTCCAAGATCACCACCGAGGTGTGGTGCCTGGACTCGAACGATCCCGCCGGTGAGTTCTGGTGCGTCCGGCCGCGGCAGGAGGGCGTCGAGTACGACGTCGAGCACGCGGTCGTCGGTGGCGAGGACCGGTTCATCATCACCCACAACGACGGCGCCCCGAACTACGAGGTGGTCGAGGCGCCTGTCGGTCCGATCGAGGGCGAGCTGCGGGATCTGCGCACGCTGGTGGCCCACCGCGACGACGTCCGGGTGGAGGGCGTGGACGCCTTCGCGCGCGTGCTGGTGCTGGGGTACCGCGAAGCGGCGCTGCCGCGGTTCGCGCTGATGCCGCTCGAGCAGGGGTCCACGGCGGGAGTCGAGGCGTACGGGCGGTTCGAGCCCGTCGAGTTCGACGAGGAGCTGTACACCTCCGGTCCGGGGTCCAACCCGGAGTGGGACTCGCCGGTCCTGCGGTTCGGCTTCGGTTCGTTCGTCACGCCGGGCCGGGTCTACTCGCTCGACCTCGCCTCGGGGGAGCGGACGCTGCTGCGTGAGCAGGAGGTGCTCGGCGGGTACGACCCGAGCGGCTACGTCCAGCGACGCGACTGGGCGACGGCCGCGGACGGCACCCGGGTGCCGATCTCGCTGGTGATGTCCACCGGCACCGCCGCCCGCGTCGATGCCGGCGAGCAGGTGCCGACGCTGCTGTACGGCTACGGCTCGTACGAGACCAGTATCGATCCCGCGTTCTCGGTGGCGAGGCTCTCGCTGCTCGACCGGGGGATGGCCTTCGCCGTGGCGCACGTGCGGGGCGGCGGTGAGATGGGTCGGCTCTGGTACGAGAACGGCAAGACGCACACGAAGCGCAACACCTTTACCGACTTCGTCGACTGTGCGCGACACCTGGTCGACTCCGGGCTCACCTCCCCGGACCGGCTGGTCGCCGAGGGCGGCAGTGCCGGTGGACTACTGATGGGGGCGGTCGCGAACCTGGCCCCCGAGTTGTTCGTGGGCATCCAGGCCGTGGTGCCGTTCGTCGACCCGCTCACCTCGATCCTCATGCCGGAGCTGCCGCTGACGGTGATCGAGTGGGACGAGTGGGGCGATCCGCTGCACTCCGAGGAGGTCTACGACTACATGGCCTCGTACGCCCCGTACGAGAACATCGAGGCCAAGGACTATCCGGCCATCCTCGCGGTGACCTCGCTCAACGACACCCGGGTGCTGTACGTGGAGCCCGCCAAGTGGGTGGCCAGGCTGCGGGCGGTGTCCCCGTCGGCCAACTCGGCGGACCGGCCGGTGCTGCTGCGCAGCGAGATGAGCGCGGGTCACGGGGGAGTGTCCGGGCGCTACGAGCGGTGGCGTCAGACCGCGTTCGAGTACGCGTGGACCCTCCGCACGGCGGGCGCAGGCTAGACCCGCCCGGCCCGCCCGGCCCGCCCGGCCCGCCCGCTAGACCCGC
>NZ_JAALDN010000276.1 GCF_014144855.1 Dietzia maris
GAGGTCACGACACCCGATGAACCCGAAGTGCAGACTGCCGTCCAGCGACATCACGGTGCAGTTGAGGCCCGCGCCGTGGAAGACCGGGCCCAGGGGCAGCATCTTCTCGATCTTCGCGCCGAGGAAATACAGCGGGAAGTTGGGGCCGGGCACGTTCGAGATGACGAGGTTGTGCACCACGGGGTGACGCTCGGACAGCCGGAGTCGCGAATACATGCGGACCGCGGAACCGAACACCGAGGGCGCCGCGAACTGCGCCCAGTCGGTGAGCAGGTTGGCGTCCAGTGCGTCGGTGTGGTCCTTGGCGACGGTGTTGGCGTCGCGGATCGCCTCCAGCCGACCGACCGGGTCGTCGATGTCGGTGGCCAGGGACATGAACATGCCCGAGACACGATTGGTGCCGGGGCGCGACTCCGCGGCGTGCACCGACATGGGGACCATGGCGATGAGCGGCTTGCGCGGCAGTGCGTCCCGGTCGTCGAGGTACTTGCGCAGGGCGGTCGAACAGACGGCGAGCACCACGTCGTTGACCGTGGTGCCGAACGCGTTCTTGACCCGCTTGATGTCCGCCAGGTCCACGCTCGCGTAGGAGATCGACCGGTGTCCGGTGATCGTGCGGTTGAACGGGGTGCGCGGGGCGGTGAACGGCGCGGGCATCGCCAGTCCCTTGCGGGCGCGGTTGATCCACGAGGGGAGCACCCCGACCGTCCCCGGCAACAGGGAGGCGAGTCGCCACGGCGTGGCCAGGCGCGACAGAGCGCCCCCGACGGCGAGTTCCAGGGCGCCGGATCCACCGGCGGTCTCCTCGACCAGCTCCTCGTCGAGCTCCGGCTCGTCCGGGGAGAGGGTGCACAGCTGCGAGAGCATGTTGGCGCCGGTGACGCCGTCGACGGTCGAGTGGTGCATCTTGGCGAAGACCGCCACCCGGCCGTCCGGCAGTCCCTCGATGACGTACATCTGCCACAGCGGCATCGACCGGTCGATCGGCTGACTGCCCAGGTGGGCGCACAGTTCGGCGAGCTCGTGGTCCCCGCCGGGCTCCGGTATACCGACGCGGTGGAGGTGGTGGTCGATGTCGAAGTCTTCGGCCTCGACCCACACCGGATGGTCCACGTTGAGCAGCGAGTCGTGCAGCTTGCGCCGGAACGGCGGCATCGCGGTGATCCGACGTCGGAGCTCGGTTCGCAGGGCCTCGAAGGAGTACCCGTCCTCCATCCCGGAGACGTCCAGGACGATCAGCCCGCACACGTGCAGGAGCTGGGACCTGGTCTCGAAGTAGAGGAAGCTGGCATCGAGCCCACTCAAGCGCTGCATGTCGAGGAGTGTACGGCCGGACGGCGCCGCGTGGCGGTGGTTGGAATTCCGCGGCGATCGCGGGAATCCTGCCGTGGAACGGGGGTCAGAGCACCTCTACGAGGACCCATGCGATCACGACGAGCGCGATCAGCAGGACCAGGGCGAGTGTCACACGCGACCGGGGCATCAACGGACCTCCTTCCGGGTCTCGACGGTCCTCGGGGCGACGAGCGCCCGGAACCGGTGGACGAGGACATCCGCGGCCTTCTCGACCGCCACCGCGACGAGGAAGAACAGCGGGAGCCCCATCACGAGCAGGATCATCACCTGCAACGGGAACGGCAGGGTGGCGAGCCAGAGCTCGACTCTGTCCCAGAACTGCAGGAACGCCGTCACGTCCCGATCCTACGACCGCCCGGCGGTGGCGACCGCGTGGCCTCCCACCACCGAGGAGTCGAGCCCACGCCGACGCAGCAGCGCGGCGGTGCTCGGCTCCGACCCCCGCATGCGGCGGTAGGCGTCGAGGAAGTCGATGGCCCCGCCCCGGGACAGCACCTCGCGCCGCATCCGCTCGCCCGAGGACCGCGTCAGGCCCCCGCTCTCGACGAACCACTCGGTGGCGTCGGCGTCGAGCACCTCGGCCCAGAAGTAGGAGTAGTACGCGGCGGAGTACCCGCCCGCGAAGATGTGCTGGAAGTACCGGGACCGGTAACGCGGCTCGATGCCGGGGACGCCGAGACCTGCCTCGGCGAGGACGCGGGCCTCGAACTCGTCGACGTCGGTGACGGCGTCGGCCTCCTCCGGCGACAGGGAGTGCCAGGCCAGGTCGAGCAGTGCCGCCCCGAGGTACTCCACGGTCGCCTGCCCCTCACCGAAGCGCTCGGCCTCCCGCATCCGCTCGACGAGGTCCTCGGCGATCGGTGCCCCCGTCTCCACGTGCCGGGCGTAGTGCGCGAGCATCTCCGGTCGACGCGCCCACATCTCGTTGACCTGGGAGGGGAACTCGACGAAGTCCCGGGGCACGGAGGTGCCGGAGAACACCGGGTACTCCACGTCCGACAGCAGCCCGTGCAGGGCGTGCCCGAACTCGTGGAACATCGTGGTGACCTCGTCCATCGTGAGCAGCGTGGGCTGCCCCGCCGCGGGACGGGCCAGGTTCATGACGTTGACGACGACGGGCCGCGAGTCCAGGAGCCGGGACTGGTCGCGGAACGAGCTCATCCACGCCCCGCCGCGCTTGGTCGGGCGGGCGTAGTAGTCCAACAGCAGGAGACCCACGCCGGCGTCGGGCTCGGCCCGCTCGTCGTCGAACACCTCGATGACCCGGACGTCGGGGAGAAACCCGCGCAGGTCGTTCCGCTCGGAAAAGCGCAGCCCGTACAGCTCGGAGGCCGCGTGCATCACCCCGTCACGCAGCACCCGCTCGAGCTCGAAGTAGGGACGGACGGTCGCGTCGTCGACCCGGAACCGCTCGGCCCGCAGCCGCTCGGACGCCCAGGCCCAGTCGGCCGGGTTCAGTTCACGGTCGTCGCCGCCGAGGAGGTCCTTGGCCTCGTTGCGGGCGTTGGTCACGGCCGCGTCGACCACGTCGAGCAGCAGCCCGCGAGCCGCCTCGGGCGATCCGGCGGTCTCCACCGCGAGGACATGCTCCGCGTGGCATCCCAGCCCGAGCAGCCGCGCCCTCTCGGCGCGTAGGCGGACGATCTCCAGCACGACCGGGGTGTTGTCGTGGCCCGGCGTCGCGCCCCGACCGAGTGAGGCCTCCATGACGCGGTGGCGCAGACCGGCGTCGTCCAGCAGGGCGCTGATCGGCTGCACGGTGGGAAGCCCCAGTGGGATCAGCCACCCCTCTCGCCCCGACTCGGCGGCGACCGCGGCGAGCGTGGACCGCATCGACTCCGACAGGCCCGCGAGTTCGGCCTCGTCGGAGACCGGGACGGCCAGTTCCGTGGTCGAGGCCAGCAGGTTCTCGCCGAACTCGGTGGTCAACTCGGCGAGCCTGGTGTCGATGGCGGTGAGTCGGGCGCGGCCGGCGTCGTCGAGGGCGGCGCCCGCGCGCAGCAGGTCGCGGTGGTGGCGACGCACGAGCCGCTCCGTCTCGTCGTCGGCCTCCAACTCCCCCGCCTCCAGCGCGGAGAGCACCGCGTCCACCCGGCCGAACAGAACCGGGTTGGTCATCACCGCGGAATGGTGCGCGGCCAGCAGCGGCGAGACGACCCGGTCCACGTCGAGGCGGGCCTTGGTGGCGTCCGGACCGAGCAGGCCGTAGAACACCGACAGCACCCGGTCCAGGGCCAGGCCCGAGCGCTCAAGGGCGACCACGGTGTTGTCCACGGTCGCCGACTCCGGGTTGGCGACGATCGCGGCGACCTCGGCCGCGTGGTCGTCGATCGCGGTCCGGATGGCCGGCTCCAGATCCTCCTCCCGGATGGCGGCGAAGTCCGGCAGGCCGTACGGCAACGGCGACTCGTCGAGCAGCGGATGACGGGAGGCCTCGGGGGTCGGAAGGGTCATGTGCGGGAGTCTACGTCCGCCGGCGGTCGCGTCGGCGCCCGCCGCGGCGGGCCCCGGGGTCACAGCCACTGCGTGGCGGTTTCCCAGGCCAGTCTCACCGCCAGGATGCTGATGACCACGAGGAACACGGTGCGGATGAACTCGTTGCCGTGCCGCATCGCCATCCGCGCCCCGAGGAACCCGCCGGCCAGGTTGGCCAGCGCCATGCACCCGCCGATGATCCACAGCAGTTCACCGTGGAGGCCGAACACCAGGATCGAGGCGATGTTCGTGGTGAGATTGGCGAGCTTGGCCGCCACGGTGCCCTGGAGGAACCCGAACCCCAGGAACGCGACGATCGCGATGACGAAGAACGACCCCGTCCCCGGGCCGAGCACCCCGTCGTAGAACCCGATCACCCCACCGATGAGCGCCGAGCGCCACGTCCGCGACCAGCCGGTGTGCCGTTCCTCGTGGACCCGCCCCATGGTCGGCGTGAAGTAGGTGTAGGCGCCCACCGCCACGACGGCCACCAGGACGATCGGCGTGAGGAGCTCCTTGGGGATGAACCGGGCCACCGAGGACCCGGCCGCGGATCCCGCGAAAGCCGCCACCACCAGTGGGAGCACCATCGCCGCCGGCACACGGATCTTCCGGAGATAGGTCAGGGTCGCGACCAGGGTGCCGGCGACCGAAGACAATTTGTTGGTGCCGAGGATCTCCGGCGTCGAGGCCTCCGCCGGCAGTGCGATCACCAGCGCCGGCAGCTGGATGAGCCCTCCCCCGCCGACCACCGAGTCCACCCACCCGGCGACGAACGCCGCCAGGACGAGCGCGGCGAGCACCCAGACGGACACACCGACTGCGGGGGACGCGGCGACGGCCGCGAACGATGAGGGCATGCCGATCACTGTGCTGTAATCGGTTTGTGTATATCAACCCTTACGGGGCCGATCCGGTCACCCTGGCCGCCGACCTGGCCAATCGCCGCCCCCGCACCACCCGCGAACTGGTGGACCGCTGTCGCGAGGCGGGGGTGACCATCGATCGGAGCGCCTCGGACGCGGACCTGGACGAGGTCGACACCTTCCTGGACGCGTGGCTCGTGGTCGTCGACACCACTGCGCCGCACGGGCGCGCCGACGCCCTCAACGCCCTCCTGGCCGAGCACTCGGCACCGCCGCGCCTGACCGACCACGACGGCCGCTGGCACGTGCACTACCGCGCCGACGACGTCTCCTTCGCGCGCCTGCTCACCGCCATGTTCGCAGTGGGCACCGCACTGCACCTGACCTCGCGGGGCATCGACCGGCTCGCGCGGTGCGCCGCCGACGACTGCGACGCCGTCTTCGCCGACACCACCCGCAACGGACGCAAGACCTACTGCTCGACGCGGTGCACCAACCGGTGCGCCGTCCGCCGACACCGCGCGCGGGCGTGAGGCCCCGCCGTCCGGGCGGATCGCACCCGCGTTGCGGCCGGGCCTACTTCTTGTCCGCGCTCGAATCCGCCGACAGCGCCGCGACGAAGGCCTCCTGCGGCACGTCCACCCGCCCGATGGACTTCATCCGCTTCTTGCCCTCCTTCTGCTTCTCCAGCAGCTTGCGCTTACGGCTGATATCGCCGCCGTAGCACTTGGAGAGCACGTCCTTGCGGATCGCGCGGATGTTCTCGCGGGAGATGATCTTCGCGCCGATCGCCGCCTGGATCGGCACCTCGTACTGCTGACGCGGGATGAGCTCCTTGAGCTTGCCCGTCATCTTGTTGCCGTAGGCCTGGGCGTAGTCGCGGTGCACGATCGCGCTGAACGCGTCCACGGCCTCGCCCTGCAGCAGGATGTCGACCTTGACCAGATCGGAGACCTGCTCGCCGGCCTCCTCGTAGTCCATCGACGCGTAACCCTTGGTGCGGGACTTGAGCGAGTCGAAGAAGTCGAAGATGATCTCGCCCATCGGCATGACGTACCGGAGCTCGACGCGGGTCTCGGACAGGTAGTCCATGCCCTTCATCTCGCCGCGCTTGGACTGGCACAGCTCCATGACCGTGCCCACGTACTCGCTGGGCACGATGATCGTGCACTTGACGATCGGCTCGAAGATCTCGCGATGCTTGCCCTCGGGCCAGTACGACGGGTTGGTGACCTGGTGCTCGCTGCCGTCCTCCGCGACCACGCGGTACACCACGTTCGGGGCGGTGGAGATGAGGTCGAGGTTGAACTCGCGCTCCAGCCGGTCCCGGGTGATCTCCATGTGCAACAGTCCGAGGAAGCCGCAGCGGAAGCCGAAGCCCAGCGCGACCGACGTCTCGGGCTCGTAGTCCAGCGAGGCGTCGTTGAGCTGGAGCTTGTCCAGGGCGTCGCGCAGGACCGGGTAGTCCGACCCGTCGATCGGGTACAGCCCGGAGAAGACCATCGGGTTGGGCTCGGCGTACCCCGCGAGCGGCTCCTCCGCCCCGCCGCGGGCGGTGGTGATGGTGTCGCCGACCTTGGACTGGCGGACGTCCTTGACGCCGGTGATGAGATAACCGACCTCGCCGGGCCCGAGCCCCTTCGTGGCTTTGGGCTCCGGCGAGATGATGCCGACCTCGAGCGCCTCGTGGGTGCTGCCCGTGGACATCATCCTGACCTTCTCGCGCGGGTTGAGCGAGCCGTCGAACACCCGGACGTAGGTGACGACACCGCGGTAGGTGTCGTACACCGAGTCGAAGATCATCGCGCGGGCCGGGGCGTCCGGATCGCCCACGGGCGCGGGGACCTTTTCGCACACCTTGTCCAGCAGCGCCTCGACGCCCATGCCCGTCTTGCCGGAGACCCGCAGCACGTCGTCCGGCTCGCACCCGACGATGTGGGAGATCTCCTCCGCGAACCGGTCCGGATCCGCGGCCGGCAGGTCGATCTTGTTGAGCACCGGGATGATCTCGAGGTCGTTCTCCATGGCCAGGTAGAGGTTGGCCAGCGTCTGGGCCTCGATGCCCTGCGCGGCGTCGACCAGCAGGATCGCACCCTCGCACGCCTCGAGCGCGCGGGAGACCTCGTAGGTGAAGTCCACGTGGCCCGGGGTGTCGATCATGTGCAGGACGATCTCCTCGCCCTGGTGGGGGCCGGACCGCGGCACCCACGGCAGGCGGACGTTCTGCGCCTTGATGGTGATGCCGCGCTCGCGCTCGATGTCCATCCGGTCGAGGTACTGGGCGCGCATGAGCCGCTCCTCGACCACGCCGGTGAGTTGCAGCATGCGGTCGGCGAGCGTCGACTTGCCGTGGTCGATGTGGGCGATGATGCAGAAGTTCCTGATCCTGGCGGGATCGGTGAACGTCGTCTCTGCGAAGTTGGGAATCTCGATCACTCCTCGGGCGGGCCCGGGCGTGGCTGGGTGCGGTCCGACCGGGCGATCACCCCATTGTCACACGCCCGCGCCGGGAACTCCCATCACGTACCGCCCCGTAGGGACGGCGTCCACCGTGCCGTCGTCGAGGAACCGTCCGGTCGAGGCGGTCATGGCCTCGATGTTGGCCGCCATGCGCGCGTCGTCGCCGCGGGCGTCGAAGAACACCCCCAGGTCCGTCGCGGCCTCGACGGGGAAGACCTCCTCCACGATCCCGTCGATCACCGGAGCGTCGGCGGTCAGCGCACGGACCACCACGTGCTGGGTGTAGGCGGTGGTGGACTGGGTGTCGATGGCGACCTGCGTGTGCTCCTCGAGCCACGTGCGCAGCCACTCCTCCCGGCCGATGCGCTCGGGCCGCCGCAGGAACGCCAGGTTGGCCATCCCCTCGCACCGGCCGTCCGGCCCCGGTCCGGGCGCGGGCAGCGGCTCGGAGGCGGTGACCGACCAGGCCGACACCGGCCCCAGGTCACGCAGTGCCTCCAGCAGGTCGGCGCACGCGGAAGC
>NZ_JAALDN010000277.1 GCF_014144855.1 Dietzia maris
GGCGCCGGCGCGGCCGACTGCCCGGGCACACGGCGCTGCTGGATCAGGACCCGATGGCGTCGGCGGACCCCCGGATGACGCTCCGCCGGATGATCGCGCTCCCCGGACGGCTGCGCGGGAGCCCGGTGGACGTGGACGCGCTCGCCCGGGAGGTCGGACTGGACCCCGGCCTACTCGACCGACGGCCCGAACAGGTCTCCGGCGGACAACTCCACCGCGCCTGCCTCGCCCGGGCGCTGGCCCAGCGGCCGCGTTACCTGATCGCCGACGAGGCCACCGCGCATCTGGACCCCGAGAGCACGAACGCGATCGCGGGCGTCCTGCGGGCCCGCGCCGACGGGGGGCTCGGCGTCCTCGCGATCACCCATGATCAGCGGCTCGCGGCCAACTGGGCCGACGTCGTCCACACGATGGGCGACGCCGCCGGGAGCTAGTTCAGCCCGGCGTAGGAGTGCAGGCCCGAGACCACGATGTTGATGAAGAACAGGTTGAACACCAGCACAGCGAAGCCGGCGATGTTGATCCACGCCGCCTTCTTGGGGCCCCAGCCGCTGGTCGCACGGGCGTGCAGGTAGCCCGCGTAGAGCACCCAGGAGATGAACGACACCGTCTCCTTGGGGTCCCAGCCCCAGAAGCGGCCCCACGCGCTCTCGGCCCACACGGCGCCGAGCAGGATGCCCACGCCGAAGACCGGGAAGCCGATGACCGTGGTGCGGTACGCCAGCCGGTCGAGGGTCTCTGCGGCCGGCAGTGGACGGGCCAGGCGGGCGCCCCACCCGTGCTCCTGCCCCTGCGGCTGCCACACGCGGATGAGGTACATGATCGACACGACACCGGGGATGAGCAGGATGCCCGAGCCCAGCGCGATGATCGACACGTGGATCGGCAGCCAGTACGAGCGCAGCGCCGGCACCACGGGCGCGGCGTCCGAGTACAGGTGGGTCCCGCCGAAGAACAGCAGCACCAGGATCGGCACCAGCAGATACGGCCACACCACCTGCAGTGCGGGCTTGCGCAGCCAGATCAGCCCCGCCGCCACCGCCAACAGCGTGCTGCCCAGGATGAACTCGTACATGTTGCCCCACGGGAACCGCTCCGTGGACAGCCCCCGCAGGACGAGGGACGCGGCGTGGAACACGAACCCGAGCACCACGAACAGTTGCGCGATCCGCGCCCAGCGCACGTTGCCGGCCGAGGCCCGCTCCTCGTCACCCGTGTCGGTGAGGGACCGCGACTCCGTCAGCCCGGTCCCACCGGCCGTGACCAGTTCCTTCTCCGAGACCTTGGCCACGCGGAAGCCCGCGTAGTAGATCAGCGACGCGATCAGCGCCAGTGCATAGATCCCGAAGGCGGTCCGGAACGCCAGGTCCGAGTAGGTGGCCAGCGTCTCGTCGATGGGCAGGCCCTGTGCGAGGGTCGAAGTGATCACCGGGTGTCGTCCTTCCGCGCAGCGTCGGCGGCGGTACCGCGACTAGTTGAAGTGTGGCCCGTGTCGGCCTCACCCGGCAACACGGGTGTGACAGCCGCCGCCGAGACCAGCCGGTCCCGGAGCTCGTCGAACTCGCTCCCCCAGCCCGATCGGTCCGTCTTGGCCAGGCCACCCAGATCGACACGGGTGACCTCGTCGTCGTCGACACTCACCCGCGCCCAGATCCTCCGGCGCCGCACCATCAGGCTGAGCACCAACCCCGCCATCATCACGGCGGCCGACACCCCCACCCAGATCTGCGTGGGGTCGGAGGAGACCTGGATGTTGACGAACTCCTCGGCGCCGTCGAATCGGACCTCCGTGCCGTCGGGGAGGGTCGTGGATTCGCCGGGCTTGAGGTTGACGCGCGCCTCGCGGTTGAGCGCGCCGGTCTCGATGAGGTCCGGCTCGAGCGAGAAGATCGACTGCGGGCGGCCCGTGTCCAGGCCGGCGTCCCCGCGGTAGACGTCGATCGCCACCGCCGGGTCGTCCATGCGCGGGAACCGGGAGCTCAGCAGGGTGCCGTCGAACTGCGCGGTCGGCGCGAACAGGCCCTGGATGGCGATCTGCTGCGTCCGCCGCTCGGCCAGATCGGGGTACATGCCAGCGGGCGGGTCGAAGCGCATGATGCCCGAGGACAGGAACGTCTGCAGCTCGGTCGGTGACCAGTGCTGGGTGTCCGTGCGGGTCTCGCCGTTCGGGTACGTCACCGTGAACGTCGGCGCGAAGCCGTGACCCTGCAGGTAGACGCGCGTGGAGCCGATGCGCAGCGGGTGGTTGACCCGCATCTCGAACGGCTCCCACGTGTCGGGGTCGGTAGTGGTGACCTCCTCCGTGTACCGCACGTTCGAGGTGAACATCTCGGCCTGACCGTTGGGCAGGTAGTCGGCGCGGAAGTCCTCGACCTTGATGCAGAACTGCTCGAGGTCCGTGCCGTCCACCAGCAGTCCAGCGCGGAACGAGTCGTACGCGCTGGGCGTGGTGTTGCAGAACGCCGGGGACTCCTCATTGGCGACGATGACGCGCATGCCCTCGGCGTAGACGAACTTGCCAGCCGCGAACATGACGAGCAGCGCGAGCAGGCCGAAGTGGAAGACGATGTTGCCGACCTCGCGCGAGTAGCCGCGCTCGGTGGACAGTTCGATGGTGCCGGGGACGCGGCCATCGCCGTCGTTGCGGCGGACCCGGCCCTTGAGCTCGCGACGGATCTGGGCCGCGGCCTGCTCCGGCGTGGCCGTGGTCCGGTATGCGGCGTGGTGCGGCAGGCGGGACAGGTTGCGCGGGGTCAGCGGCGGGGGCGTGCGCAGCTGGCGGACCAGCTCGAAGCAACGCGGGGTGAGGCAGCCGACCAGCGAGACGAACAGCAGGACGTAGATGGCGGTGAACCACCAGCTGCTGAAGACGTCGAACAGTTGGAGCTTGTCGTAGGTCTCGCCCAGCCACCCGTTCTCGGCGATGTACTCGTTGACGTTGCCCTCGTTGAGGCTGCGCTGTGGCAGGAGCGCGCCCGGGATGGCGGCGACGGCCAACAGGAACAGCAGGATCAGCGCCGTGCGCATGGCGGTGAGGGTGCGCCACGCGTTGCGGAGGAACGCGGTGACGGCAGCGGTTCTGGGCATGGGGTCCATCTGCGGGTCGCGGCGCGCCGAGGCGGCTCGGGGCCTGACTCGGCGCCGGTCGCACCCAGGCTAGTGGGACGAACCTGAGCGGATCCTGGCAGGGTGCGGCCAACCACGAGGAGGTCGCGTCGGGTGTGGCGGGGGTCTCCGGCCGGCCGCCGGAGTCTCCCCCGCCGCGGGGGTTCCTGGCCGGTCGGGGGGTTCCTGGTCGGTCGGGGCCGTCACCACCGATAGTCGAGGAACTTCCCGTCCAGCGTGATCACGACGCGGTCGCCGTCGGGGTCAGGGCGACGGTTGATGTCGACCGTGAAGTTGATCGCGCTCATGATCCCGTCTCCGAACTCCTCGTGGATCAGCGCCTTGAGCGCCGGGCCGTACACCGACATCGCCTCGGTCAACCGATAGATCGTCGGATCGGCCATCACCTCTGCCGGCGTTCCGCGGCTCGGCTGCAGGGCGAGGCTCTCCGCCACGGCGTCGTCGAGGCCGAGGAGGTCGCACACCGACCGTGCCTGCTCGGTCGACAGCGGGTGCTGGCCGAGTAGCGCCGCGGTGGTCCACACCAGCGGGGTCCCCAGATGCTCGGCCAGGTTGGCCCAGGTGCGGCCCTGGCGGATGCGGGCGGAGTCCACGAGCGCCGCGGCCTCGTGCCTGGACATGATGGGGGTCATCGAACGGATCCTCTCGGTGGGCGGGTGGGCTGGCGGGTGGGCGAATCGGCAGGTGGGCTCGCGCGCGTGCGGGGGTCAGACTGCGGCGGGCTCGGTGGTCGCGCGCTCTGTGGTGGCTCTCGCGGTGGCGGCTCGCTCGGTGGTGGCGGGCTCGCTGCCGGTGTCCGGAGCACCGACCGTTGCCGTGTCCGTGTCAGGGGACGACGTCCGCCGGGCCTTGGTGCGCGCGTGGGTGACGTAGAGGGTCAGGCCCACGAACAGCAGCCCGCCAACGAGGTTGCCGGCGACGGTCGGGATCTCGTTCCACACGAGGTAGTCGCCGAGGGAGAAGTCGCCGCCCAGCATCAGGCCGGTCGGGAACAGGAACATGTTGACCACGGAGTGCTCGAAGCCCATGTAGAAGAACAGCATTACGGGCATCCACATGGTCAGTGCCTTGCCGCTGACGCTGGTGGACATCATGGCGGCGACCACGCCGGTGGAGACCATCCAGTTGCACAGCACGCCGCGGAAAAACAGTGTCAGCATCCCGGCTGCACCGTGCTCGGCGTAGCCCAGCGTGCGGGATTCACCGATCTCGCCGAGCCGCTGGCCCACCTCGTCCGGGGCGACGTTGAATCCGTAGGTGGTGATGAACGCGATGAGGAACGCCACGGTCAGCGCGCCGGCGAAGTTGCCGACGAAGACCAGTCCCCAGTTGCGCAGCATGCCCCCGACCGTGACGCCGCGGCGCTTGTCGAGCAGGGCCAGTGGCACGAGGGTGAACACGCCTGTGAGCAGGTCGAAGCCCAGCAGGTACAGGAGGATGAAGCCGACCGGGAACAGCACTGCTCCGAGGAGTGCACTGCCGGTCTGGACGGTGACGGTGACGGCGAATGCCGCCGCGAGCGCGAGGATCGCGCCGGCCATGAATCCGCGGATGAGTGTGTCGCGGGTGGACATGTGGACCTTCTTCGCCCCGGCGTCGATCATCGCGCGGGTGAAGTCCTGGGGTTGGACGTAGGACACGGGTGCCTCCAGCTGTGCGGCGGTGGTGGTCGTACCGCGCCAAGTCTGGGAGGTCTGTGTGTCTGGTTGGTGACCCCACTGTGCGGGCTGGTTACCCTTTGCTCACCGCGCGGGGGATCGCCCGTGAGGCCGGCGCTGCTCGGGCGGACACGCGGGCCGGCAGCGCCGGTGTTCCCAGGTCGGCGCCTTGGGTCGCATCCTCGCCTGCCGCTCGCGTTGCTTAGTGCCGGTCCGCACCCCCGCCGGTGTAGTCGCGGCCGATCACGCGCCCCCGGAACGGTTCGGGCTGGTCCGACCGCACGGCCGAGGGTGCGTCTTCCACGGGTGCGCGGCCCAGCACCGCGGGCGCGACCTTGACCGGATCGCCGATGATCGCCGTGGTGTT
>NZ_JAALDN010000278.1 GCF_014144855.1 Dietzia maris
TCGTCGGCCAGCCTCGGGTCCGCGGGCTCGGCTGCCGCGCCGCCCGCCGCCCCCGCGTTCCGGCCGGCCGGTGGTGACGAGAACCCGGTGGGCTTCCGTAACTGGCTGCGTCCCGGCTGCCAGTGGGACCCGGTCGCCTCCTGGGTCCAGCTGTGCAACGTCTACTCGCCGGCCATGAAGCGGGACATCAAGGTCCAGGTCCAGCCGGCCCGCTTCGGCGGCAACGCCGGTCTGTACCTGCTCGACGGGCTGCGCGCCCGTGACGACTGGAACGCGTGGACCCACGACGCCCAGGCCCAGCGCATCTTCCTGCAGGACAACATCACCCTGGTCATGCCCGTCGGCGGCCAGGTGTCCTTCTACTCCGACTGGGAGCGGCCCATCAACCTGGGCGGCAACCTGCTCGAGTACAAGTACGAGACGTTCCTGACCGAGGAGCTCCCCGGCTACCTGCAGGCCCACTTCGGCGTGGCCCCGAACAACAACGCCGTCGCCGGCCTGTCGATGGGCGGCTCCGCGGCCGCGACGCTCGCCGCCAAGCATCCCGACCAGTTCAAGCAGGTCTCGGTGTTCTCCGGCTACATGAACCCCACGGCCCCGGGCATGTACACCATGATCCCGCTGGCGATGTTCGACCAGTGCAAGTGCGACCCGTTCGCCATGTGGGGTCTGCCGGGCTCGCCGAAGTGGGGCGAGCACGACCCGCTGCTCAACGCCGCCAAGCTGCGCGACATCCCGATGTACGTGACCGCCGGGTCCGCCATCCCGGGCCGGTACGACCAGCCCTCCAGCCTGCAGTCCGTGTTCAACACGTTCAACGGCATCATCCTCGAGGGCCTGTCCCGCGGCTCGACGCTGGCGTTCCAGAACACCATGAACGCCGCGCCGAACAAGGCCACGTTCGAGTACCGCACCACCGGCATCCACGGCTGGGGTTACTGGAACGACGACCTCATCGCGGCCCGCTCGGCGCAGATCCTCGACGTGATGGACGCCCACGCGTGGTGATCGCGCAGAGTTAGCCGACGAATCGGACTCCCGTCAGCGAGTCCTCACCCGTCACACCGGGGCCCCGCGCGTAGATTCTCGTGCGGGGCCCCGGTCGCATCTGACCACCGGGTTCGGCCGCGGGAGGGGAACCCGCGGGCGCACCACGGACCCGGGCTCCGGATACATGTGGCGCGGGTCGTTCTGACGCGCGCCCACTAACTATTCGGCGAGACGACGCGGCAAGGAAGAGAACAACACATGGCGACCCCCAGCTCAGACGCGAGCCCCCGGCACCGGTGGGCGTCCCTCCTCGCGGCTCCCCTCGTGGCGTCCGTGGTGGGTTCCGGTCTCGTCCTCCCGCCCGTCGCGGCGGCACAGGAGACGCCGTCCCGGCCGACCCCGGGGCAGACGAGCCCGGCGGAGAGCCCGGCGCGGTCGACCCCCGCGGAGAGTCCCGCCACTGCGCCCGAGGCGCCGACCCTGCGCGTGCCGTCGACGCCGCCGTCCGGTGTCCGGCTCGACAAGGTCGAGTGGAAGTCCGCCAACCGGGTGGCACTCTGGGTCCGGTCACCAGCCATGGAGCAGGCGATCCAGGTGCAGCTCATGCTCCCGGCCCAGTGGAACGCCGACCCCGAGCGCACCTACCCGTCCCTGCTCCTGCTCGACGGGCTGCGGGCCCGCGACGACGCCAGCGGCTGGACGCTCGAGACCAAGATCTCGCAGTTCTTCGACGCCAAGAACGCCGTCATCGTCCTGCCGATCGGTGGAGAGTCGAGCTTCTACACGGACTGGGTCTCCGACGCCAAGGGCTCGGCGTACCAGTGGGAGACGTTCCTCATGCAGGAACTGCCGCCGCTACTGGCCCGCGACTGGCGGGTGGGTGACAAGCACGGCGTCGCCGGACTGTCCATGGGCGGAACGGCCGCGATGATGCTGGCCCAGCGTTACCCGGATCACTTCGACTTCGCCGCCAGCTACTCGGGCTTCCTCGACACCACCAGCTTCGGGATGCCCGAGGCGGTCAAGGTGGCCATGCAGGACGCCGGCGGCTACCCGGCCGAGAGCATGTGGGGCCCGCTCGGGTCCCGGCGCTGGCAGGAACAGGACCCGAAGCTCCACACCGAGAAGATGCGCGGGCAGAGCGTCTACGTCTCCGCCGGCAGCGGCAACACCGGGCCCTGGGACCAGCCGTCCGGCCTGCCGGACATCCCGACCAACTTCCCCGGCTACGGCCTCGAGCTGCTCTCGCGGATGACCACGCAGACCTTCGTCAACCGGGCCCGCGCCGCCGGGGTCGAGGTCACCGCCAATTTCCGCCCGTCCGGCACGCACACTTGGCCGTACTGGCAGTTCGAGATGACCCAGGCATGGCCGCAGTTCGCGACGGCGGTGGGGATCGAGAACGTCGAGAAGCCGTGCGCGGCGAGTGGCGACATCGCACGCCTCGCCGAGCGGCAGCCCGGCCTGGGGCCGTGTCTGACCGGCGAGTACGACGTCCGCGGCGGCAAGGCCACCGACTTCCGCTTCGGCCGCGCCTTCTGGTCGCAGGGGACCGGGGCCCACTCGGTCCTCGGCGCGATCGGCGCGGCCTACCAGACCGAGGGCGGCCCCGACGGGGTGCTCGGGCTGCCGACCTCGGGCGAGACCACCACCCCGGACGGCCGCGGCCGGTTCTCCACCTTCCAGAACGGCGTCATCTACTGGTCGCCCACCACCGGGTCGCACGCCGTCCGCGGTGGCATCCGGGCGATGTGGCAGGAGCGCGGCGCCGAGCGCGGCGAGCTCGGCTACCCGACCACAGACGAGATCACCAACCCCAACAAGCCGGGTGTCGTCCAGGGCTTCCAGGGCGGGACCGTCTACTGGTCCGAGGAGACGGGCCCGAAGGTCGTCGAGGGCAAGATCCTCGAGACCTATCGCGAGGCCGGCGCCGAGAACTCCGAGCTGGGTTACCCGACCACCGACGAGATCGCCCTGAGCACCCGGGACGGCGCGTTCAGCCGGTTCCAGGGCGGGTACATCTACTGGTCCCCGCGGACCGGGGCCCACGTGATCCCCCGTGGGCCGGTGTTCGACGCCTGGGGCACGGTCGACTACGAACGCGGACGGCTCGGCTACCCGACCGGCCCGCTGCGCACCACGCGGGACGGTCAGGAGATGGAGTTCGAGGGCGGCCGCATCACCGTGAGCGGTGGCCGGGCGGAGATCTCGTCGTGAGAACCCGGTTGGCGACGCTGACCGCCGCGCTGCTCGTCGGCGGTGGGATGCTCACCGCCTGCGGCGGAGGGGACTCGACGGTCTCCGGCGTGCCCGACTCCGAGACGCTGGCCCCGCCCCCGGGCGGCAGCGGATCACCCGGGGTGTCGCGCGTTCCCGCGACGGAGGATTCCGGCCGCTACACGGAGGCGCCCGCACCCGTCGATCCGGACGCCTCCGGGTACACCGCCCCGGCCGTCGGCGCGCGGGAGCGCGGGTATCTCGCGGCGTTGGAGAGCGAGGGCATCGACACCGCGGACCTCTCCGATTCGCTCGTCGCCGCCGGCAACACCATCTGCCGCATCCGGACGACCGGGGGCGCCGCCGACGAGACGACGACGATCGCCGACGCGGTCGCCGGTCAGATCTCGGCGGGCGGGTACTCGGATCGCGAGGTCGACGAGCTCTCCCGCGTCGTGGTGGACGCCTCGGCGGGCCAGCTCTGTCCGTAGTCCGACGAATGCACACAGCGCCGCGGCGCCCGGTCCGGCAGGACCCGGCACGTGTCGCCCCGGGGTGAGACGGGACACCCTCCCGGTGCTCCCGGAACCCGCAGCGCCACCGGGGCGTTGACCGGTCGTCGGCCACCCGCCCCAGTCGAGCGGGGAGGCCGGGAAGGAGTTCGTATCGTGGCTCGCGGAATGCGTCGTGGGAGAGGCCGTCGTCTCGGGTGCTCGTTGGGGGCACTCGTGCTGGTGGTCCTGCTGGTGCTGGGCATCGGATGGTGGATCGGGAATCGTGGGCTGCCCACGGGTCCCGACGGGCCCCTGCCCGGCCCGGGGGAGCCGGAGCTGACCCAGCCCGCGGACTGTCCGGACGTGGAGATGGTCGCCGTGCCGGGGACCTGGGAGAGCAGCCCCACCGACGACCCGTACAACCCGGGTTTCCTGCCCAACGCCCTGCTGAGGACGATTACCGACCCGCTGAGCGAGCAGTACCCGGACGACCGGCTCGAGGTGTTCACCGTCCCCTACGTGGCCCAGTTCAGGAACCCGCAGGCGCCCAACGAGATCCCCTACGACCAGAGCCGGGCGGAGGGCACCGAGAGGGCCCGCGCCGAGCTCGCCGCCACGCACGAGCGGTGCCCGTACACGTCGTTCGTGCTCCTGGGCTTCTCCCAGGGTGCGGTGATCGCGGGTGACCTCACCAGCGAGATCGGTACCGGCAACGGGCCGGTGCCCGCCGACCTGGTCCGGGGATCGGTCCTCATCGCCGACGGCCGCCGCGTGCCGGGCCAGGGTCAGTCGCCGGGGTTGTCGCCCGGAAACGGGCAGGGGATGGAGATTTCCCTACAGCCGGCCACCGGGCTCACCCAGCTCATCGCCGGCGCCACCATGACCGGGCCCCGCCCGGGTGGCTTCGGCGAACTCGGCGACAGGACCGCCCAGATCTGCGACTCCCGAGACCTGATCTGCAACGCCCCGCTCAACGTCGTGGACGGCGCCGCCCGGTTCCAGGAGTTCGTCGCCAACAACGCGATCCACGCCATGTACGCGACCAACCCGGACGTGATCGAGGGGACGACGGTCCCGGAGTGGACGATCGGGCACGTGCGTGAGCTCGTCGACGCCGCCCCGGAGATCGCCCACGGGTGACCCGTCCACGCCTCCCGAGGGCTCGGCCTGCGACACGCCTGACGAGCCGGATGATTCGGAGTTCGGATGCGCTCTGGGGCACGCTGTAGGATCGACCAAGCTTGTCGTCAGTGCACCCGGCATTTCCGTGGTCGACGACGTCGACCAACGTAAGACGGATCGGAACGGAGCAACGTGGAGTTCGAGCGGTACCACGACGCCGGTGGGGCGATCGTCATCCCTGATCGCACCACCCTTGTCGACTTCGTCGAAGCCAATGTCTCCGCCGCCCGCGAGGATCCTGCCGAGGACGGGCTGATCTACCGCTACATCGACTACTCGTCCTCCCGTGACGGCGAGGTGCACGAACTCTCATGGTCGCAGTTCGGTGACCGGCTCTACGCCATCGCCGCCCGCCTCCAGCAGGTCGCGAAGCCGGGGGACCGGGTCGCGATCCTCGCGCCGCAGGGCCTCGACTACATCGTGTCGTTCTTCGCGGCCATCCACGCCGGGCTCATCGCGGTGCCCCTGTTCGACCCCGATGAGCCCGGTCACCACGACCGCCTCCACGCGGTCCTGGCGGACTGCACGCCCGCGGTCATCCTCACCTCGACCGACTCCGCGGCCGGGGTCCGGACGTTGTTCCGCTCCCTGCCTGCGCGAGAGCGTCCGCGCACCGTCGCCGTCGACGCCATCCCCGCGGAGCTCGGCTCGGGGTGGACCAGACCGGATCTCGGCGCCGACGACATCGCCTACCTGCAGTACACCTCCGGCTCGACCCGCGTACCGGCCGGTGTGGAGATCACCCACCGCAACGTGGTCACCAACGTCATGCAGCTGTTCGACGGGCTCGGGCTGACCCGCGCGTCCCGCGGGGTCACTTGGCTGCCGCTGTTCCACGACATGGGCCTGCTGACGGTGATCCTGCCCGCGATGGGCGGGGCCACCATCACGGTGATGAGCCCCCGCGCGTTCGTGCAGCGCCCGGGTCGCTGGGTCTCGCAGCTGGGCGCGATGTCGGACGGCGACGGGGTGTTCGCCGCCGCCCCCAACTTCGCGTTCGAGCACGCCGCACGCCGAGGGCTGCCGAGGGACGGCGAGACCCTCGACCTGTCGGGCGTGACCAGCATCATCAACGGTTCGGAGCCGGTCACCCCCGCCTCCATGCGTGCCTTCAACGAGGCCTTCGCGCCCTACGGGCTCGCACCGACCGTCATCAAGCCGTCCTACGGGATGGCCGAGGCGACCCTGTTCGTCTCCTCGCCGCGCCGCGACGACGAGGCGATCGTCATCCACGTGGACCGGTCGGACCTCAACAAGGGCGTCATGACCGTCCTCGACCCGGCGCAGGTGGAAGGCAACGAGGACGCGATCCCGCAGGTCGCCTGCGGGTACGTCGCACCGAGCCAGTGGGCCACCATCGTCGAGGCGAACATCGACGAGGCCACGGGTGAGCACGACGGCACCGGGCGGGAGCTGCCCGAAGGGCGCGTCGGCGAGATCTGGCTGTACGGGACCAACGTCGGTCGCGCCTACTGGGGGCGCCCCGAGGAGTCGGACGCCACCTTCGGCAACCGGCTCGTCGAGTGCCTCGAGGAGGGGTCCCGCACGGTCCGGGAGTTCGGGACCGTGCCCTCCGACGCTCGATGGCTGCGCACCGGCGACTACGGCGCCTATGTGGACGGTCAGCTGTACATCACCGGCCGCGTCAAGGACCTGGTGATCGTCGCCGGCCGCAACCACTACCCGCAGGATCTCGAGAACACGGCGCAGGGCGCCTCCGATGCGCTGCGCCCCGGATTCGTCGCCGCGTTCTCGGTGCCGGCCAACCAGCTGCCGATGGAGGCGCGTAACGGCGCGGAGATCGCCGCCGATGACTCCTCGGAGACGCTCGTCGTGGTCGGCGAGCGCGCACCCGGCGCCGGCAAGGCCGACCCGGGCCCCATCGCGGACGCGGTCCGCACGGCGATCTCGGCACGTCACGGCGTCACCGCCCAGGACGTGCTGCTGGTCCCCGCCGGATCCATCCCCCGCACGTCCAGCGGCAAGATCGCGCGGCGCGCGTGCAAGGCGGCCTACGTGGACGGCACCCTGCGCGGGGGTCACCAGCAGACCGCCTTCCCGGACCTGCCGGCGCAGTAGCGTCCGCCCGGCCGGGCCGGTTCAAGCACCACGGGTGCCCCGCCGCGACGGGACACACCGGACGACACCCGAGGAAAGGCGAGCCAGGACGATGGCACAGAGCGAGATGACGGTAGTAGAGCTCCGCGAATGGATGCGGGGCTGGGTCTGCCGGGCCACCGGGCTCGACATCTCCAAGGTCACCGACGACCGCTCGCTGGAGGAATACGGCCTGTCGTCCCGCGACGCGGTGTCCCTGTCCGCCGATCTCGAGGACCTCATCGGTCGACCACTCGACGCGACCGTCGCCTACCAGCACCCCACCATCGCCTCGCTGGCCGAGTACGTCGTCAACGGACCGGTCGAATCCGAGGCGCCCACCGATTTCCACACGTTCCGTGACCGCGGCGCGGGCATGGAGTTCGACGTGGCCGTGATCGGGTTCGCCACCCGCTTCCCCGGCGGCGCCGACACCCCGGAGGCGACCTGGGAGCTACTCGCCTCCGGTCGGGACGCCACCACCCCCCGCCCGGCGACCCGCTGGTCCGAGTGGTCCGGCGACGCCTACGTCCAGCAGGTGCTGTCCGAGGCGCCCGATCGTGGCGGCTGGCTCGACGACGCCGAGGTCCGGGACTTCGACGCCGAGTTCTTCGGCATGAGCCCCCGCGAGGCCGAGATGGTCGACCCGCAGCAGCGGCTCGCACTCGAGCTCACCTGGGAGGCCCTGGAGAACGCCCACCTGCCCGCCAGCGACCTCAAGGGCCACGAGGTCGGCGTCTTCATGGGATCGTCCTCCAGCGACTACCAGGTGTTCCTCACCTCGGACTCCGCTGCGGCCTCGCCGTACGCGGTCACCGGCGCCTCCAACTCGATCATCTCGAACCGGGTCTCGTACACGTTCGACTTCCGCGGCCCGTCCATGACGCTGGACACCGCCTGCTCGACGTCCCTGGTGGCGATCCACGAGGCCGTCAACTCGCTGCGACTGCACGAATCGGACCTGGTCGTCGCCGGCGGTGTCAACATGATGCTCGCGCCCGCCGCGACCATGGGCTTCGCCAAGACCGGTGCCGCGCTCAGCCCCGACGGGCGGATCAAGGCGTTCTCGTCCGATGCCAACGGCATCTGCCGGTCGGAGGGCGGGGGAGTGTTCATCCTGAAGCGCCTGTCGGAGGCCGAACGGGACGGCAACGACATCCTCGCCGTCATCAAGGGGTCCGCCGTGAACTCGGACGGTCGCTCCAACGGTATGACCGCACCCAACCCCGACGCTCAGGTCGCCGTCCTGCGCCAGGCCTACGCCGACGCCGGCGTCGACCCGCGCGAGGTCGACTACATCGAGGCGCACGGCACCGGCACCATCCTCGGGGACCCCATCGAGGCCACCGCCCTGGGCCAGGTGCTCGGCCGCGGCCGCGAGGCCGACCGCCCCACGCTGCTCGGCTCGGCCAAGACCAACTTCGGCCACATGGAGTCCGCCGCCGGGGCCGCCGGCCTCGCCAAGATCATCCTCGGGATGACCAACGACGCCCTGCCGCCGACGATCAACTTCGCGGGCCCCAACCCGTACATCGACTTCGACGCCGCGCGACTGAGCGTGGTCACGGAGACCACCGGGTGGCCGCGCTACAGCGGGCGCGCCCTGGCCGGCATCTCCGGGTTCGGGTTCGGTGGCACCAACGCGCACGTCGTGGTGGCCGAGTACCAGCCGGCGCCGGTGCGCGCGTCGGAGGAGACCACGGTCGACGAGGACTCCGTCTCCGACGTCCGGGCCGGCGAGGTCGCCACCCCTGACGCCCTTGCCGCCGAAGCCCCGGCCCCCGAGGCCCCGGCCGCCGCGACCCCGG
>NZ_JAALDN010000027.1 GCF_014144855.1 Dietzia maris
GTCGCGGAGGGGGTCTCCGTCTCGCCATTGTGGGTCACCCGTCGGCGGGCCCGCGCGCGACCCCCGGCCCCGGCCCGCGCGTGGAGACGCCGCGGAGCCGGGACCCGTTCGTCGGGCTGTGCCACGATGAACCCATGGACTTCTCCTCCTCGCCCCGCGCCGCTGAGCTCACCGCAGCCGTCCGCGAGTTCATCGACACCCACATCGCCCCGGTGGAGCCGGAGATCCACGCCGATATCGCCCGGCGTCGGCTCGCCGGCCAGGACCCGTGGGCGGTCGATCCGCGGGTCACGGAGCTCCAGGCCCGCGCCCGCGAGCAGGGACTGTGGAACCTCTTCCTCCCGGCCGGACACGAGGGGCCCTATGCCGAGCGCTACGGCACCCACGGCGGCACCGGCCTGAGCAACACCGACTACGCGCCGGTCGCCGAGGAGATGGGCCGCTCGTTCCTCGCCCCGCTGGTGTTCAACTGCAACGCCCCGGACACCGGGAACATGGAGGTCCTGCTCAAGTACGGCTCACAGGAGCAGAAGGACCGGTGGCTGGACCCGCTGCTCGACGGGAAGATCCGCAGCGCCTTCCTCATGACCGAGCCGGACGTGGCCTCCTCGGACGCCTCGAACATGGCCGCCACCGCCCGTATCGAGGGTGACGAGGTCGTCCTCGACGGCCGCAAGTGGTGGTCCACGGGCGTCGGCCACCCGGACTGCAAGGTGGGCATCTTCATGGGCGTGTCCGATCCGGACGCGCACCGCTACCTGCGCCACTCGATGGTCCTGGTGCCGATGGACGCCCCCGGGGTCCGCGTCGAGCGCATGCTCACCGCCCAGGGGGTCTACGACGAACCGCTCGGCCACGGCGAGGTGACGCTGGAGGGCGTGCGGCTCCCGGTGTCCAGCATCATCGCCGGACCGGGCAGGGCCGCGGAGATCGCGCAGGGCCGACTGGGCCCGGGGCGCGTCCACCACTGCATGCGGTTGATCGGCCTGTCGGAGATGGCGCTGGACCTGGCCTGCCGCCGTGCCTCGGGTCGCGTCGCCTTCGGCAAGCCCATCGTCAACCTCGGCGGCAACCGTGAGCGTCTCGCCGAGGCGCGCATCGCGATCGACCAGGCGCGCCTGCTGGTCCAGCACGCAGCCTGGAAGCTCGACACCGAGGGACAGGCCGCAGTGGAGGTCAGTGCCATCAAGGCCGCCGTCCCGAAGATGGCGCAGCAGGTGATCGACATGGCCCTGCAGCTCCACGGTGGCGGCGGCATGAGCGACGACTTCCCCCTGGCCGGGGCGTACGCCACCGCGCGGTCGCTGCGACTGGCCGACGGCCCCGACGAGGTCCACCTCGGCGTCGTCGCCCGGGCCCTGCTCGCGCCCTACCGCGACGCCGCCACCACCGGTGGCACCGAGAAGACCGGAGCGACCCGATGACCGCCCGCGA
>NZ_JAALDN010000279.1 GCF_014144855.1 Dietzia maris
CTGCCGCCGGTATCGTCACCGCCGTGATCACCGATCCCGTCCACCGCTCGCCCGCCCTGCGCTCGGTGGCCCGCCGCGCCACCCTCGGTCGGTCGCTCGGATTGCTGCGTTCGTTCCCGCTCGAGCAGTCCGACCCGGACGTCTTCTACTCCGGTCTGGCCCGCGACACCGTCGAACTGGTGGCGGACCTGTGGGAGCGCGCCGGTGACCGGCCGGCCGGGCGGGGCCCCGGGTCCGACACCGGCCGCCTCCCGGGGCTGACGGTGCTGGACGTCGGCGGCGGGCCGGGTTATTTCTCCGACGCCTACGCCGCCGAGGGGGCGCGGTACGTGTCCGTCGAACCGGACGTGGGGGAGATGTCGGCGGCGGGCCTGGACCAGGCGGGCTCGATCCGCGGCAGCGGGATGTCGCTGCCGATCCGATCGGACTGCGTCGACGTGTGCATCTCCTCCAATGTGGCCGAACACGTCCCCGAGCCCTGGACGATGGCCGAGGAGATGTGTCGGGTCACGCGACCGGGCGGCCTCGTCGTCGTCTCCTACACGCTCTGGTACGGACCCTTCGGCGGCCACGAGATGGGACCCACCCACTACCTCGGTGGCGAGCGGGCGCGGCGGATGTACGAGCGTCGCCACGGCCGGCCGCCCAAGAACGTCTACGGCGAGTCCCTGTTCGAGGTGGGCTGCGCCGAGGGGCTCGACTGGGCACGCCAGACCGGATCGGCCGAACTGGTCGCGGCGTTCCCGCGCTACCACCCACGGTGGGCGTGGTGGCTGGTGCGCGTGCCACTGGTCAGGGAGGTCCTGGTGTCCAACCTCGTGCTGGTGATGCGGGCCGGGTAGCTGCCCCACGGGGCGCCGTGGACTCGCTACAGTGAGGTGGAACACGTTCTTGTTTTCTACCTCTCGGAGGTCCCCGTGGTCGTCGTCCATGACAAGCTCTTCTCCGGCACCCGCTGGACCGATCCCATCACCACCGGCGTCCTCGAGGTGACCTCGCCCGCCACCAACGCGGTCGTGGGCCGGGTCGCCGAGACCACCACCGAGGACCTGGACGAGATGATCAGCCAGGCGCGCGACTCGTTCGAGTCCGGCGTGTGGCGCTCCACCCCGCCCGCCGAGCGCGGCGCCCTGCTGGCCCGCGTGGCCGACATGCTCGAGGAGCGTCAGGCCGAGGTGTGCCAGATCCTCTCCGACGAGATGGGCACCCCGCCCGGCACCGCCGCCATGATCCAGGTGACGCCGACCCTCGGCGTGCTGCGGTACTACGCCCGCCTGGCCGAGACCTTCCCGTGGTCCGAGGTGCGGCACGGGGACTTCGGCGCGTCGGTCATCACCCGCCACCCCGTCGGCGTCGTCGCCGCCATCACCGCGTGGAACGTCCCGCTCTACCTCAACACCGCCAAACTGGCGCCCGCACTGCTGTCCGGCAGTTCGGTGATCCTCAAGCCGTCCTCGGCCACGCCGCTGTCCGCGCTGTGGCTGGCCGACCTGTTCCGTGAGGCCGGGCTGCCCGAGGGCGTGCTGTCCGTGGTGACCGGCCCCAGCTCCGTGGGCGACCACCTCGTCTCGCACGCGGACGTCGACAAGATCTCGTTCACCGGCTCCACCGGGGTCGGCAAGCACATCGCCGGGATCGCCGCCCAGAGCCTCACGCGCTGCTCGCTGGAGCTGGGGGGCAAGAGCGCCGCCATCGTGCTCGAGGACGCCGACATCGCCGCCAACGCCGGCACCATGGTCTTCTCCGCCTTGATGAACTCCGGGCAGGCGTGCGTGTCCCAGAACCGCATCCTCGCGCCGCGGTCGAGGTACGACGAGGTCGTCGAGGCGCTGGTGGAGAACGTCAAGGCCATGCCCGTGGGTGACCCGGCCGACGACGGCACCGCCTTCGGCCCGCTGGCCAACCACAAGCAGAAGGCGTCCGTCGAGGGCTACATCCGCAAGGGCGTCGAGGAGGGCGCGACCATCGCCTACGGGGGCGGCACGGTCGAGGGACTGCCCGAGGGTGTCGCCGAGGGTGCCTACGTGCAGCCGACCGTCTTCCGGGACGTCGACAACTCGATGACCATCGCCCAGGAGGAGATCTTCGGGCCGGTCCTGCAGGTCATCGCCTACGACACGGTCGACGAGGCAGTGCAGATCGCCAACGACTCCGAGTACGGCCTGGCCGGGGCCGTGTACTCCGCAGACCCGGATGCCGCGCTCGCCGTGGCCCAGCGGGTGCGCACCGGCACAATGGGCATCAACTGGTACGCCTTCGACCCGAGCGCGCCCTTCGGGGGGTTCAAGAACTCGGGCCTGGGTCGCGAGAACGGCCCCGAGGGGCTCGAGGCCTTCTGCGAGCTGCAGAGTGTGCTCATGCCGTTCGGTTGGGAGCCCGGCGAGGGCTGAGACCTCGACAGATGTGAAGACCCCCGGCCTCGGCCGGGGGTCTTCACACATCGGACGCGTCGGCGCGGCGCCGACCGGCCGGGTGTCACTCCACGCGGTAACCGACGCCGCGGACGGTCTGCACCTTGTTCTCGCCGATCTTGCGACGCAGGGAACGGATGTAGACGTTGACGATGTTGGAGCCCGGGTCGAAGTCCATGCCCCACACGCTCTCGAGCAGCTGCTCGCGACTGATGGTCTCGCCCTTGTTGCGCAGCAGCATCTCGAGCAGCGAGTACTCGCGGTTGGTCAGCTCCTGGATCCGGCCGTCCACCTCGACCCGGCGGGTGCGGATGTCCAGGCGCATGCCCGCGTGCTCGAGGATGCCCGGGTCCTCGGTGGCCTCGTACTCGCGCAGCCGCAGACGGATGCGGGCGAGCAACTCGGGCACGCGGAAGGGCTTGACCATGTAGTCGTTCGCGCCGGACTCCAGCCCCTCGACGGTGTTCGCCACACTGTCGCGGGCCGTGAGGATGATGACGGGTGCGGCGAACCCGCGGTCGCGGGCCTCGCGGAGGAGGGTCAGCCCGTCGGTGTCCGGCAGGCCGATGTCGAGCAACATCAGGTCGATGTCGGAGATCGTCGACAGGATCGCCTGGGCGCTCTCCCCGTCCACGGCCTCGAGTGCGGTGTACTCCGCGCCGCCGAGTGCCTTCACCAACACCGATCGGATGAGATCGTCATCCTCCACGACGAGAACATTCGTCATGCAACCCTCCTTCTCGAACCCGGAGTATCCCACGGGAAGACATTGGTTGGACGCTGCCCGGTCCCGTGTCCGCGGTTTCGTCCGGGACGTGCGCGGGATCAGCGCGTACCGCTGTCGCCCGACGCGACCGGCTCGGCGTCCCCGTCGTTGCGGGGCCGCTTTTCCGGTGGTGGTGCGATGAGGGGGACGACGATGCAGAACACCGCGCCCCCGCCCTCGGCGTTGAACGCGAACGCACGTCCCCCGTGCGCCTTGGCGATGGTGGAGACGATGGCCAGACCGAGGCCGGTGCCGCCCCGGCCGTCGCGGAGCTGGCCGCGCGCGGTGTGGAAACGCTGGAAGATGCTCTCCTCTTCCCCGGGCGGGATCCCCGGTCCGCTGTCGCGGACCCACCACAGGAGCCGTCGGCGGTAGTCCTCCCGCTTGGGCGACGGGGCGACGGGCCCCGCGGCGAATTCGTCGGGCACGGTGGGATCCCCCGGCTCGATGATCCGGCACCCGATCTCGATGGTGTCGCCGGGGCCGGTGAAGCGGACGGCATTGGAGCAGAACTGCATGAGTGCCTGCGTGATGCGGTGCTGGTCGAGTCGGGCCACGCCCTCGGCGTAGGGGAGCACCCGCCAGTCACGGTCGGCGATCACGTCGATCTTCGCCTCGACGTCCAGCACGAGTTCGGCGACGTCGGTCGGGACGGTCCGGAGGAAGTCGGGACGGTCGGCCCTGGCGAGGGTGAGCAGGTCCTCCACGATGCGGGTCATCCGCGACAGCTCGTCCTGCATGAGGCGGGTGGCCTCGGCACGCCCGTCGGGGTCGTCGGGCATGAGGTCGAGGTTGCCCTGCACGACGGTCAGGGGCGTCCGCAGTTCGTGCCCGGCATCGTCGAGGAACTCCCGCTGGGTCCGGTAGGCCTCCTCGACGCGTTCGAGCATGGCGTTGACCGTGTCGGCGAGTGAGACGATCTCGTCGGGTCCGTCGGAGGGGACGCGCCTCGACAGGTCGGCGGCGGAGATGGTCTCGGCGGCCTCGCGGATACGGCGCACCGGCACGAGCATCCGCCCGGCGATCCACCACGCGAGTACCGCACTGACGACCATGCCTCCGGCGCTGGCCCAGCGCATGTAGAACACGACGCGCCGTGTCTCCTGGTGGGTGCCCCGGTCGTTGACGGCGACGACGATGTTGGCCAGCCCGGCGGGGCTCTCGACCGTGGTCTTGCGCCACCGCACCGAGCCGTCGAGGATCCCCGAACTCTCGGTGGAGACCAGGCCGATCCGTTGGATCTGTGAGCGTATCGCCGGCGGGAAGAGCTGGTCCTCCTCGGGCCCGTACCGGGAGAGCGTGAACTGGGTGCCCGACTCGGTGGCCGTCCCGACCAGCAGCAGCTCCGAGGACGGGTACTGCTGGGCGAGGTATGCCCGGATCAACTGCTCGACCGTGGGGTTCTCCGACTCGAAGGACGGCAGGATCCCGGCCGTCATGAAGGTCGTGAAGTCGGCGGCCTCCCGGTTGAGCCGCGAGTCCATCACCCGTTCGGTGCTGAGGTTCAGCAGTTGGAACGTGAACACCATCATCGCCGCGAACACGGCGGCGGTGATCAACGTGATGCCGAGGGTGATGCGGAGCCGGGCGGAGTGCCACCAACGGATCGGGGCCGACGTCCGTATCGAGGCGTTCACCTCGGCATCGGGTGGTCGTCGCCGGACGCTCTCGGGCTGGACACCGTCGGGCTCGCCTCCGTCGTGCCCGCCTCCGTCGTGCCCGCCTCCGTCGCGCCCGCCCCCTGCGAGGTCGTCACCGGCCCGCTCGCGGCACGGTCTCCCACGGGAGGTCGGCCGAGCACCGGAGCGCCGCCGACGGGCG
>NZ_JAALDN010000280.1 GCF_014144855.1 Dietzia maris
GCAGTGGCCACTTTAGCGGGAACACTCCAAACAAATGGATGTACCTGCGCTCGATCCGCGAGACAAGCGTCGGGCCCGCCTCCGGGTAGCTGGACCTGCAGCATTGCTGGTTGCCAAACTACATAAGATCGCCGAGCGTGCTGATGCCCCGCACCGACTGAACGACAAAGACGCGCACGACGCCTACCGGCTCCTCCAGGCGTTCGGTACACATGAGTTGGCCACAGTGTTCTCGCAGCTCCGAACCCATGAACTCAGCGCGGCCGCAACAGAAGACGCCCTCGGGTTCCGCGATGAATTGTTCGCTCATAGCCCGGAGGCTCTCGGATCGGCAATGGCGGGGCGCGCCGAGGAGGGGATTGGGGAACCTGAACAAGTCGCAGTTGCTGCATACTTCCTCGCTCGGGACCTGCTACTCGAATTGGGTGAGCGACCGACATACGACCCGTAACTTTCGATAGCGGGTGGACCGGCAATTTCGCGAGGCCTGCGCTGGGCACGTGAGCTCACGCAAGACGACGTCGCGCACAAGCTGCACGTTGGGCAGAACCCGGTATCGGATATCGAACGTGGAGAACTTGATCGGGTGAAGCTCGATACGCTCCGGAGGCTCTCCGAGACGGGCCGCCCGTGGCGTTGGTTGACCTCCTCGTCGTCGTCATCGCTTCCGCGCCGACACGTGCTCGACCTCGACGGACACCGGCCGCCACGAGATCCCGGGGATCGAACGCAGGGGAGCGAACGAGTCGGCAGCGCGCTGCCACGCGACGGACAGACTGTTCGCGATGAGGTCGGCGTCGGCGGGGTGGGCTCGCGTGGCGACGCGACGCAGGAGCTGGACGTCGGTGAGCTTGACCGTGACCGTCCACGTGATCGTGCCCCGGTCGTAGGTTTCGGTGGTCACAGTGCTCTCGACATCGAGAACCCGGAACGCGCCCTCTTCGAGGAGCTCCTCCACGCCGCCCGTGGGCCAGATCAGCCAGGCCAGTTGAGGCAGCGGCGGCAGGGTGGGATCGGGCCCCGCCTCCTCGCTCGCCGGGTCCTCGATCACCGCACCGGAGAACGCATCGACCACCACCGTGTCCTCAAGGTACTGGGCCAGCGCCGCCGTCACCGCCGCCGTGTCGACTATCGCCACCTCCGCGGACACAGTGCAGGCCCACGTCTCGCGGTTCCTCCCGGGGCGGGGCCGCGCAGGCGAGGGTTGCGGGGTGGGCTCAGGCGCGGGCTCGGGTAGGTCGAACAGGTCGGGCTCGACGGTGTCCATGGCAGGTGAGACTACTTCTCCAAACGGGGGGTGTCCTAGCGCGCCGCTCGCATCTCGTATCGTCGGTGAGGTGACGCCTTCGACAGATCGCCCCTACGGACCAGGCGACCTCTCCGCAGATGAACTGAAACAGGCCGTTCTCGATGCGCTGGCGAGCGCGGGAGTCCCGCAGACCGAGTTGATGGCCTCGCTGGCGGCCGGGGCTGCCTACCAGTCCCCGTGGGAACGCCCGGCCGTCAACCGGCGACACCCGAGGCGCGAGGCGCCGGTGACGTACCGCGTCAAGGTCGAGCTGCTGGACTCGTCCCCGCCCATCTGGCGACGCCTGGACCTGCGCAGCGACCTCATGCTGCCGCGCCTGCACCTGATCCTTCAGGAAGCCATGGGCTGGACGAACAGTCACCTGCACGAGTTCGTCCACGCGTCGTCGCGCCGGGACCGCGACGCCGAGCACTTCGCCTCCATGGACTACCCCGACGCCGGGGAGATGGGCGAGCTCGACGAGGCCGACGTACGACTCGACGAGCTGGCGCACAGTGCCGGCGACAAGTTCCTGTACCTGTACGACTTCGGTGACAGTTGGTGGCACCGCGTCACCGTGGAGAAGGTCCTGGAACCTGACGACGACGACGGCGAGTTCCCCGATGCGACCGTGGTGGCCGGTCGCCGGGCATGCCCACCGGAGGACTGCGGGGGAGTCTGGTCATACACCGAGTGGATCGCCGGGGACGCCGACCCGGACGGCTGGGACCCGCACATCCTCGAGTTCTGGGCGGGGTGGGACGCGGAAGCGTTCGACCTCGACGATGCGCAACAGCGCGTGGTCGAGATCGCTGACATGCCCGCCACCCTCCGGGAAGTCCAGCAGGATGAGGCGTCCAAGCTGCAGATACTGCTGGAGCGGATCGGGGACGGCGTCAAGCTCACCGCGGCCGGGTACCTGCCGCCGACGATGGTCGAGCAACTGATGATCGACACCGGCTGGGACCGCAAGTGGATCGGGAAGAACAATCGCGAAGACCAGACGTACCCGATCTGGCAGCTGCGCGACTGGGCCCGGGCGCTGGGGCTGGTGCGCAAGTACAAGGGCGAGCTCCGCCCGACCCGCCGCGGTACCGCGTTGAAGAACGACCACGAGGCCCTCACCGAGCTCATCGCCCGCAGCCTGCCGCACGACCGGCTCTACGGCACCCCGCTCGACTGGTGGTGACGGGCGTCGTCGGTGCCGCAACCCGGAGAGCTCACCCGAACCAGGCGAGAACCTGCCGACACTGAGCGTCGACCCCATCCAGAAAGTGCCCCGCGCATTTCACCAGCGTCAAGGTGGAGCTGGGCGGTGACGACATTCGGGTCGAGACCGCTGGCCGCCGCGCTCATCGCCCCCGCCACGAGCCGAAGAACAGGATCTCCGGGTCAAGAAAACCCCTGGACAAAAATCGCAAAGGATACAAAAGGACAAAAGCCGCAAACGACACGTTCCTGCGCGACCGGTTCCGCGCCGTTCAGTGAATGCGGGCCGACCCGGGCGGAGGCGAGCCTCGTCGTCGTCCGTTCCCAAGGGTTCACCCGGGGGAGTGCTTCGACCTCTTGAGGTCTCGTTGGCCCTATTCTCTCTGCGCGCTTCTCTGACCGCCGCGACCGCCCGCCCACCGTGGTCCCGCTCGATCGGCGTGGCCGGAGCTGAATCCGGAGCCACGGTGTTACCAATTCTTGGTATCGTTGCCGCATGGGTCAGAACACCTCCATCAGTTTGGACCAACACTTCATCGACTTCCTCGCTCGCGAGGTCGATTCCGGGCGCTACCGTTCAGCCAGCGAGGTCGTCCGAGCAGGGCTCCGGCTCCTCGAGGACCACGAAACCCAACTCGCCGCACTGCGCCGCGCGCTCATTGCCGGCGAGGAGAGCGGTGCGCCGGAGGAGTTCGACTTCGACGCGTTCATCAGGCTCCTCCACCGGCGAATGGATCCGTCCCTTCACGTGTGAAGTCGCACTCAGTCCTACCGGTCGGGCTTGAGGCCGTTCTCAATGCCCCACGCGACAGCCTGCGCCCGGGTGGTCACGTCCATCTTGCGGTAGGCCGAACGCACGTAGGTTTTGACCGTGTTGAGCGAGAGGTAGCACTGCTCGGCGATCTGGTCATTGGACAGCCCCTGCACGATCAGGCTGACCACCTCGGCTTCACGGTGTGAGAGGCCGGCCTCCTTGGCGGGCCACTTGTCGGGACCCATGATCGGCAGGCCCGTTCCCGTCAGGGTGACGCGGTTCCCGGCGGCGATCTGCTCGATGCCGCTCACCAGCTCGGGAGCGGTCAGGGACTTGGACAGGAACCCGTGGGCGCCCGCGTCGAGGCTGTCTCGGACCGCGGCCGGGTCCGAGGTGAACGAGTAGACGGCGACCGCCCCGATGGTCGGATCCTGCAGGAGGTTCTCGAGGCGGTCGTCCTTGCCCAGGGACGAGGCGAAGGAGTCGTACAGGGCCACGTCCACCGTGGCCGATCCGCTGGAGACCATCTCCTTCTCCACCATCTCGATCCGGTCGGAGTAGGGGGCCAGGAAGGCGTTCACCCCGGCGACGACGACGAGGTAGTCATTGACCACTGTGACCCTGATCGGCATGGGCAAAGCCTAGCAACGGATCACAACCGGCCGCGCCAGCGATTACACCCCTAAGGGTGAGGCGCGCCGGGGCGGTGTCGGTAGACAATTCGACGTTGATCTTCCGCCATCCGCGACAGGAGTACGAGTGCCACGGTTTGGAGTGTTCCCGCTAAAGTGGCCACTGC
>NZ_JAALDN010000281.1 GCF_014144855.1 Dietzia maris
CCTCAATTCACCGATGAAGTAGCCGGGGCGGTCGCTGGCATGGTCGTGGGTCGTGACCGTATGGAGGGCGTGTGAGGTCCGCCGGTCTGCCCGGCTTTCCACTTTGGTTCCTGGTCGTAGGTGCTGGAGTTGGGAGTCAGATCGGCACGTTGGGCCGGCGCGGGGAGAAGACGGTGTCGTAGAGCGCCTGCCAGGCTGTTTGCCATGGCCAGCTTTCGGGTAGATGGAGTCGGAGCCGCCGGGCTGAGGAGGCGATCCGGGCCGGGATGTTGATGAGTTTGCGGCGGATCGTCGCGGTCGTCGCGCGTGCCAGGCTCGAGCTTGTGGTCAGGGTGGCGGCGGCGCGGGTGAGGTTGAACGCCATGACGGCGCAGGTCAGCCAGGCGGCGTTGGCGTTGAACACGCCCGAGGGCAGGTGCGCCAGCGCGGAGGCTTTCAGGTCAGCGTGGACGTTCTCGATGATCGCGTGTGCGCGGTGGGTCTTGTCGGCCGCCACTGTGTCGTACTGCTCTACGGATGTAGTGGTGAAGAACGCATGGAACCGCCAGGTATCGAACAGGCTCGCCTGCCCACTTGCAGCCTTGGGATTCAGGTCGGGGATACGGCGCACCACGAGCCGACCCGGCACCTGGTCGTTCTTGGGCTTCGAGGTGAATGCGGTGAAGTCGACCTCGGCGACTTCGGCGCGGGAGATCCAACGGTTGGTGTGTTCGTCGAAGATCGCGTCGGTGTAGTTGATCGTGGTCCACGCGTCGTCGTCGATGGTGGCGATGGCACGTTTGACCGCCGGGTCCATGCGTACGGTGACCGAGACCTCGGCTCCGGCGGCCAGGCAGGCGGTGACCATGCTGTGGGAGTAGAACGCCGAATCGCCTCGGACCAGCACGTCACGGCCGTGAAGGTGGGTGCGGCGGATCAGTGCCAGCGTGTCGGTGGCCAGCCGGGCAGCCCCTCGCGGGGACCCGGCAGAGCCCTTGCGCAGCCGTTGAGCGGCGATCACCGGAGCAGCCTGCTCGGTGGAGACCGTGGCCAGCAGCGCGTTCAGGCCACGTACCCCGGAGTAGCCGAACGAGGCGCCCTGCTTGGCGTGTCCGTAGACCTCCACGATCGTGTCGTCGATATCGACCATCACCGTCCCGGTGTCCGACTCATGACCGAGCAGTCCGGTGTGTTCGGCCAGTGCGCGCACGAACCGCGAGGCGATCGCATCGGTTTGGCGGACGTGGCCGAAGGTGAACTGCCGCAGGAACGATCCCAGCGTCGAAGGGGCGTACGGGCGGTCGAAGAGTGTGCCCATCGCCCCGTGGCGCAGCAGGGCCATGTCGTCGATGCTATCCGCGCCTGCGGCCATCCCGGCCACGAGCGAGGCCAGTTTCACTCCACCGTTGGAGCCCTTGTCGGTGGGCACGCTCAGATGCTCGTCACCGAGCCGGTGCAGGCCCGCCCGGTCGGCGAGTTTCATCAGCGGCACGAGGCCGGCGCCCGACACGAGGTTGGGCTCATCGAACGTCGCGAAGCTTACGGGCAGAGTGTGAGATAGTTGCATCTGCGGGATGCCCTTCTTGAATTGGCGATACGGACCTTAAGCAAGTCGTATCTTGCCAGTTCAGAAGGGCATTCTCGCGTTCCCACACCGCGCTAGAAGTTCATCTCATCGGTGGATCCAGG
>NZ_JAALDN010000282.1 GCF_014144855.1 Dietzia maris
CCGCCTGTGGGGCGGGAGCCGGTGGGGCGGACTCGGCCATGGCGGGCGGTGGGGTGACCGGGGACGGAGGGGCTGCGAGGGGCGGATAGGGAACGGGGGCGACCCCGCGGGGCGTGCGGTCCTGGGGCGCCTGCGCGGGCGGGGCGTCGAATCCGTCCCGGTCGGACGACCTCGACGGTCCGGACGCTACCGGAGCGGGCTGCAGAGGTTTGATCGGCGCGCCGAGCTTCGCCTCGGGCTCGCCGACGATCTCGAGCACGCCGTCCGATCCCCTGGTCAGGATGGGTGCGCTGGCGACTCCGACCATGCCGAGCTTCTCCGCGCGCTGCGCCAGCACCTCGGCGGACCGGGCGCGTTCGTTGGACGCCTGCAGAGCTTCCATCCGTTCCACCAACTCCACATTGGCGTCGCGGGCGTTCTTGAGGTCGTAGGTGTCCTGGGTGGTCTGCGCGGACAGCAGGAGGGTGCCGCCCACCCCCGCGCCGATGAGAAGGAGGAGGACGACGACGAAGGGAACCCTCGCGGCGAGCTCGGCGGGACTCAGACGTTCCGCCGGGACGACCACGGTCCGGCGGCCGCGAACCGAGCGGGTGACGGGCTTGCGTCGGAGGCCGACGGGCCGTCCCGCGGGTGCGGGCGCGTCGGCACCCGGTGTCGTCGCCGGGCGGGTGTCGAGCCCGCCGGCGGTGCCGGGCGTGTCGATCGTGCTCGTCATGGGGTTCTCCCGTCGATACGCCGGACACACCGCACCCGCACCGAGGCCGAGCGCGGGTTGTGGTCGATCTCCTCCTGTGAGGCCTTCTCCGCTCCCCGGGTGATCGCCTCGAACTCGGGGCCGTGACCGGGGAGCTCCACGGGCAGGCCCGCCGGAGTCCGCGATGCGGTCCGCGTGGCCAGCTCGCGTTTGACGATCTTGTCCTCGAGGGAGTGGTAGGACATGAACACCGCACGGCCGCCGAGGCGGAGCAGGTCCAGGTATCCGGGCACCGCGTTCTTCACGGCCTCCAGCTCGGCGTTGACCTCGATGCGCAGGGCCTGGAACACGCGTTTGCCCGGGTGTCCGCCGGTCCGGCGGGCACCTTGCGGGATGGTGTCGTAGAGCAGCTCGACGAGTTGGGAGCTGGTCACGACGGGGTCGGTGTCCCGGCGGCGGACGATCGCTGCGGCGATCTGTCGCGCGAATCGCTCCTCGCCGTAGACGCGCAGGACGCGGGCGAGGTCGTCACGCGGGTAGTCGGCCAGGATGTCGGCCGCGGTGGGGCCGGTGGTGGGGTCCATCCTCATGTCGAGCGGGGAGTCGACGGAGTACGCGAAACCTCGCTCGGCCACATCGAGCTGCATGGAGGAGACACCGAAGTCGAGCAGGATCCCGTCGATCGCGGGGCCCGCCTCGTCCCGGGACTCCCCGGGGAGGGCCGCCACGACGCGGTCGAAATCGTCGAAGCGGGCGTGAACCGGCGTGAACCGGTCGCGGTAGGCCGTGAGGCGACGGGTCGCCATCTCGAGGGCCTCGGGGTCACGGTCGACGCCGAGGATGCGCAGCTCACCGAACTCGGCCAGCAGGTGGGAGGAATGCCCCCCGAGCCCGAGGGTCCCGTCCACGATCACGGGGACGCGGCCGTCCTGCGCGGCCGCCTCGACGACGGGCCGGAAGAACTCGATGGTCCGCTCGAGGAAGACGGGTATGTGCCCGGAGCGCGTGGCGTCGCGGTCGGCGTCGGACTCGTCTGCCATCTCGCCTCCTCGCGTCCGGAAGTCGTCGGTGCTCCGGTTGTGGTGGAGCCCCCTGGTCCCCGTCCGGTACCCACCTGGCGTTGGGGAAGTACGTCAGGGTGGTGCCGGGCAGGGGCCGGGGGGCTCCGTCCGTCGTGCTCTCGCTTGCTCGTGTCCGTCCTCTCCCCGGATCAGAATTCGATCCCGAGCGAGGTGCCCTCCATCTCGGAGAACACGGGTAGGTTCTCCTCGCTGTAGCGGTCCCACGCCTCGGCGTCCCAGACCTCGAGACGCTCCCCGAGGCCGTTGACGACGCAGTCCTTGTCCAGACCCGCGTAGTTCCGCTGACTCGCCGGGATGGAGATCCGTCCCTGCGAGTCCAGTTGTTGGACTTCCGCGCCGCTCACCAGGAGCCGGAAGAACGCCATGTGCCTCTCGCTGAGGTTGGCGGTCGGCCGGACCTTTCTGACCAGCGCGTCGAACTCGTCCTCAGGGAAAACCGAGAGCGTGTTGGTGAACCACCCACACACCACCACCCCGTCCGCCAGGCCTGGCCTGAATCTGGCGGGGATCGTCAGCCGCCCCTTGTCGTCGAGCTTGGGACGGTGTGTCCCGTACCCGACGAAGGCTCGTTCACGTCCGGAGTCGACGAGATCGGTGTCGGTCACCCGCCACCTCCTGGGGTCCAGGCCCATCGAGCTCCTTGCGTGCCCCACTCTACCCCACAACGCCCCACAAACAAGGCCTGCGCCCCACTTCGCCCCACCGCCTCGCGTCACCGCAGTTCAGTGGCCATAGGGACCCTGCCGTCGCCGTCCCGACACCGGATCAACAGCCCGGAGGGAGCCCACTTCCGCGAGTCTTTTGGGACTCATGTGACTCGAGACGACTCACGTGGCAGCCGAGCCGGCCCCTGTGGGGAGATGTGGGGAGGAGGGGTGGGGCGTGGTGGGGAGCACGGGTGGGGCGTGGTGGGGAGGAAGGACGGAGCGCCGGCATCTCGGCGGGGACGGACGTTCCGGGTCGCGATGGGCTCTGGGCTGCCGGCCCGAGAGCGTCAGACAAATGGACGAAGGGGTGAGCGCGTGTGCGCTCACCCCTTCGTCGAAAGGCCGTGGGACGGGCCGGTCAGGGCTCCTGGTCGAACCGTCGGCGGAAGCGGTCCTCCATGCGGGAGGAGTAGTTCCGCCCGTCGGCGGGCTTGGCCGATGTCCGCCCGGTGCCGGGGACCCGGGGTCCGCCGGTGCCCTTGGCGCCGGCGGCGCCGTGCGACGGCGTGGACCGCAGCGCGAGGACACCCGCCGCGAACATCACCAGGAACCCGACGAGACTCAGTACCGGGAAGCCGCCGGGCTTGAAGTCGAGGGCGAGCCCGCCGATCAGAAGCGCCACACCGAGGATCGCCAGCGCGACCACCAGGCCCGCCGGACGACGAGCACCGGTCGCACCGGTCTTTCGGACAGACGACGCGAACTTCGGGTCGTCGGCGTAGAGCGCGCTCTCGATTTCCTTGAGCATGCGCTGCTCGTGCTCGGACAGGGGCACTTCGACCTCCTTCAGATGCTCGTGACGAACGAGCGCGGCCGGCTCGGTCGGTTCGCACCAACCGTGGATGGGGATCAGCCGGTCAGGGTTCCCCCCATCATACGAGGGCAACGCGGCGGGTACCACCGGGATTCCCCTCTGACACCTGAGGATTCCCCCGTCTCACCGCCCGGCTCCTCAGGCGGCGGGGCCGAGGACCCCCAACCGCTCGTCCACCAGGTCGAGAAACCGTCCCACCGCCCACAGGAAATCGTCCGCCATCCGATCCGAGACCGTACGCGGGAGCCCGTCCTCGACCGCCGCCGCCAGAGCGGAGTACCCACTGAAGGCGGTCGCCCAC
>NZ_JAALDN010000283.1 GCF_014144855.1 Dietzia maris
CTTCGGGCCCCCTGTGCCGCCCTCGTGGGATCCGCTCGGCGCCGCCCCGTTCGCGTGGGACCTGCCCGAACCCGGCCTCGCCCCCGCCCCGGTCGAACCGACCCGGCCCCGGTCGCGGCTGACCAAGGTCACGCTCGGCCTGGCACTCATCGCGACCGCGGTCGCCACCGGGTTGTCGACGCTGGGCGGATTCACCTGGCTCGACACCACGCGCATCGCCGCGATCGCCCTGGCGGTGGTGGCCGGCGGGCTGCTCGTCGGCGCCGTCACCCGCCGCGGGTACGGGCTGCTCGTGGTGGCCGGACCACTCGTCGGGTTCGTGCTGCTCGCCCTGTCGGTCCAGGTCCCCGCGGGTGGCTGGGAGACCATCGGCGACGAGCGGGTGGAGATCACCTCCCCCGCCCAACTGGACACGCCGGTCACCCACGACGTCGGCACCGTCACCGTCGACATGCGCGAGCTCGACCTGGACCGCGACCGCAGCTACAGCATCACCAACCAGGTCGGTGAGGTGCGGGTGCTGCTGCCCGACGGGCTCGCCGTGCAGGCCGACTGCCGGACCGACATCGGCTCCGTCGACTGCCCCGACCCGCCCGCCGACACCGACGGGCCAATCCTGACCCTGGACATCACCACCGAGATGGGAAGCGTGAAGGTCACCCGATGAATACGAACACGCCCGCAGACGACCGCCACCACTCCACCGCGGGAGCCCCGCCCGACCAGTCGCCGCGGTTCGACCCGCAGCTGTACGACCCGCTGCCCTACGGCACCGGATACCCGACACCCGAACCGCTCGGATTCGGGGTCTCCCCCGAGCCCGCGACCACCCCGGCCGGCGCCGTCGAGGTGGTGGAGCACCGGCGGTTCGGATCGCCGGTGCTCGCCCTGGCCGGCGTGACCTCGCTGGGAGTGGCGGTGTGGGCGATCCTGGGAGCGCCCGCGATCGCCCCGACGGCGTTGCTGGCCGCGGGACTCGTCCTGGCGGTACTCGTGGGACTGATGATGGTCATCCGCCGCTGACGCCCGGCCGCGATACGCAGCGCACGGCCCCTGCGCCATCCATCGGCCCCGAATTCGTCGGCGGCGTGGACAGCCGCCCGCCGCGAAGGCGTCTCGCGTGAGCCGCGGGGCAGGCCAGACGCCATCGCGGGGGGCGGCTGTATCCGGAACGTACAGGCGCGCGAGCGAGAGTTCAGGCGCGGGAGCGGATGCCCGGGCGGTGGGGGCGGTGGGGTGGTGTGGGCGTGCGGGGGCGGCTCACTCCCACTCGATGGTGCCCGGCGGCTTGCTCGTCACGTCCAGCACGACCCGGTTGACGTCCGGGACCTCGTTGGTGATGCGGTTGGAGATCAGCGCCAGCGTCTCGTACGGCACGCGCGTCCAGTCGGCGGTCATGGCGTCCTCGGAACTCACCGGCCGCAGCACGATCGGATGACCGTACGTCCGGCCGTCGCCCTGCACGCCCACCGACCGGACATCGGCCAGCAGGACCACCGGGCACTGCCACACCGTGGAGTCCAGGCCCGCCGCGGTCATCTCCTCGCGCACGATCGCGTCCGCCGCGCGCAGGGTCTCCAGTCGGTCGCGGTCCACGGCGCCGACGATGCGGATCGCCAGGCCCGGACCGGGGAACGGGTGGCGGCCGACGATCGCCTCGGGCAGACCGAGCTCACGGCCCACGGCGCGGACCTCGTCCTTGAACAGCAACCGCAGTGGCTCGACGAGCGTGAACTCCACATCGTCCGGCAGTCCGCCGACATTGTGGTGGCTCTTGATGTTGGCCGTACCCGCTCCGCCACCGGACTCGACGACGTCCGGGTAGAGGGTGCCCTGGACGAGGAAGTCGACGGAAGAGGCGGCGGCCTCACCGGAACCCTGGAGTTCGAGCGCCTGCGTCACCGCCCGCTCGAAGGACCGGATGAACTCGCGGCCGATGATCTTGCGCTTGGTCTCCGGGTCGGTGACATCGGCGAGGTGCCCGAGGAAGACATCGGAGTCGTCCAGCGTGATGAGGCGGGCACCGGTGGCGGCCACGAAGTCGTTCTCGACCTGCTCACGCTCGCCCGCACGCAACAGTCCGTGGTCGACGAACACACACGTGAGGCGGTCCCCGATCGCACGCTGGACCAGGGCGGCCGCGACGGCCGAGTCGACGCCGCCCGACAGGCCGCAGATCGCGTGGCCGTCGCCGATCTGCTCGCGGACGGCCTCCACCAGCTGGTCGGCGATGTTCGACGCGGTCCACGTCGGCTCGAGCCCCGCCACCTCGGTGAGGAAGCGGCTCAGCACCTGCTGGCCGTGCGGCGAATGCAGGACCTCCGGGTGGTACTGCACTCCGGCCATGCGCCGCTCGGTGCACTCGAACGCGGCGACCGGGGCACCGGACGACGACGCGGTGACGGTGAACCCCTCGGGCGCGGCCGTGACCGCGTCCCCGTGGCTCATCCACACCGGGTGGTGCTCCGGCAGGCCGGCGTGCAGGAGGCCGCCTGACACGCTCACGTCGGTGCGGCCGTACTCGCGGCTACCCGTGTGCGCGACCTCGCCGCCGAGGGCACCGGCCATCGCCTGGAAGCCGTAACAGATGCCGAACACCGGCAGACCCAGATCGAACACCGCCGGGTCGAGCGAGGGCGCGTCCTCGGCGTACACGCTCGCTGGTCCGCCGGACAACACCAGGGCGACGGGATCCTTGGCGCGGATCTCCTCGATCGTCGCGGTGTGCGGGATCACCTCGGAGTAGATGCGCGCCTCGCGCACGCGGCGCGCGATGAGCTGCGCGTACTGGGCGCCGAAGTCCACCACGAGTACCGGGCGGGGCGCCACCGCCTCGGCGGCGATCTGGGAGTCGGTCTGTGCGTTCTCGGCCACGGGGTCGAGTCTAGGCCCCGCGGCCCATCCGCCGAACTCGGCCACATCCCCCGTGCCGGGGTTCACAATGAACCCCACCACGACCCCGGCCGGCCCCGGACCGAGAGAGCTGGAGCGCATCGATGGAGCGAATGACCGGTTTCGACGCGAGCCTGCTGTACATGGAAACCGCCCAGCAACCCCTCGTGGTGGGTGGGATCCTCTTCGTCGACGTCTCCGGCCTCGAGGTCGGGTACTCCTTCGAATGGCTCCGGACCGAGCTCGGCCGCCGGATCAAGGAACTGCCCGAACTCCGCCGCAAGATCTACGACTCCCCGCTCAACCTCGGCCACCCCGCCTGGGTCGAGGAATACGACCTCGACATCACCGCACACGTCCGCCGCGTCGACGTGGACCACCCCGGTGACGACCGCGCGGTGTTCGAGATGTGCGGCACGCTCGGCAGCCGCCCGCTGGACAGGTCACGCCCCCTGTGGGAGATGTGGGTCCTCGAGCGGCTCACCGAACCGGACACCATCGTCGTGTACTTCCGGGCTCAACACGCCATCCTCGACGGGGCCAACGGCGCGAACATCCTGCGCAAGTTCGCCTCCGCCGGAGAGCAGCCCTCCGCCCGCGACCTCGACATGGTCCGCGTCGAGGCGGGCAACGCCAACCCCATCCGGCTCTTCGCCGGCGGGTGGTGGGATTTCTCCGTACGTCGCCCGCTGACCCTGGCCCGGCTGGTACCCGAGGTCGCCGCGCTCGCCTTCACACTGCGCAGGGCCACGGCGGCCAGGAAGAAGTCGGACGATCCGGCCCCGGAGGAGACGGGCACGGCCGACGCCACGGACGACCTCGTCGTCGTCCCCAGGGCGGCACCGTTCACCGCGCCCCGCACCCGCTTCAACGCCACCATCACCCCCCACCGGGCGGTCTGGGGTGCCTCACTCGACCTCGGCGAGATCAGCGAGATCAAGGACGCCTTCGGCGTGACCGTCAACGACGTGTTCCTGGCGGTGATGGGCGGCGCGCTGCGGCGGTACCTGCGCTCCCACGACGACCTGCCCGACACGTCGCTCGTCGCCGTGGTCCCCGTCTCCACCCGCGACGCCGAGGGCTCCCGGGGCAACAACCGCGTGACGGTCCTGTTCGCGTCCCTGGGGACCGACATCGCGGACCCGCTCGAGCGCCTTCGCGCCATCTCCGCCCGCACCAACCGGGGCAAGAAGCAGTCGAAGAACGGCATGCGGCCGGACCTCATCCAGGACGTCGCCACGCTCGCCCCCGCCAGGACCCTGCAGATGTTGATGCGGATCTACGGCGACTTCCACCTGGCGGACCTGCACCCGGTCGTGCACAACCTCGTCGTGTCGAACATCCCCGGGCCCCGTCAGGGACTGGACTTCCTCGGATGCCGGGTGACCCACGTCTACCCGCTCGGGCCCCTCATGCACGGTTCCGGACTCTCGGTCACCGCCATGTCCATGGGCGGTCGACTCGACGTGGGGATCAACGCCTGCGAGCACCTCGCCCCCGACCCCGACCTGCTCGCCACCGGGATCCGGGAGGCGATGGCCCGGCTGCTGGAACTCACCCGGGAGGCGGCGCGGTCGGCGGCCGCCGGGGAGGGCTGACACGTGGAACGGATGAAGGGCTCGACGCGAGCTTCCTCTACCTCGAGACCCCCGAGCAGGTGATGGTGATCAACGGCCTGGTCCACCTCGACGTGACCACCATCGAGGAGGGCTACTCGTTCGAACGCCTCCGATCCGGGCTCGCCCGCCGGGTCAAGGCCGTCCCCCCGTTCCGCCGCAAGGTCCACGACTCACCGTGGAACCCCGGCCACCCGGCGTGGGTCGAGGACTTCGACTTCGACATCACCCACCACCTACGCCGGATCGCACTCGGGCCGGCCGGCACCGAGGACGAGCTGCTGGAGACGTGCGGTCGACTCGCCTCCACCCCGCCGGACCGCGCCCACCCGCTGTGGCAGGTCTGGATCATCGAACGGGGTGACCCGCACGCGCCGACCGTCAGCGCGTTCTGCCGGGTCCACCACTCGGTGATCGACGGGATGCTGGGCGCCGAGTTGCTCTCCGCCCTCGCCGCGACGGACGCCACCACGCCCGACCAGGATCCCGCGCTCGTGCGCACGCACGTCGGACGGGCCAACACCCTGCAACTGATCGCCGGTGGCGCCCGCGACGTGCTGGGCCGGCCCCTGGCCCTCCTCCGTCTGCTCCCCGAGACGCTGTCGGTCCCCGCGGCCATGAGACGCGCCCGCGGCCGGGCCGGCCACGGGGAATCCATGCCGGCCCCGTTCACGGCGCCGCGGACCCTCTTCAACCACTCGCTCACCCCGCACCGCGCCGTGGCCACCGCATCACTCGACCTGGCGTCCGTCAAGCTCGTCACCGCCCGCCTCGGCGGCACCGTCAACGACGTCCTCCTCACCGTGGTCGGCGGTGCTGTGAGGTCCTACCTCGAGGCCCACGGAGACGCCCCCGCCTCCTCCATGGTGGCGATCGTCCCCATGTCCACCCGAGACGATCTGGCCACCGGTGGCGCCAACCAGGTGTCGGCCATGTTCGCCTCCCTGGCCACGGATGTGGCCGACCCGGTCGAACGGTACGAGCGGATCTCCGCCGCAGCGGAGACCACGAAGCGCCAGGCCGCGAGCATCCGACCGGCGCTCCTGGACAACTGGGCCCGCATGGGCCCCCGTCGGCTACTCGACATGGGCATGCGGGCGTACGAGGCGCTGAGACTCGCCGACGTCCACCCGGTGATCTACAACCTCATCGTCTCGAACGTGCCCGGCCCCCGTCACGCCCTCTACTTCCTCGGCGCGCGGATCACCCACATGCACCCCTTCGGCCCGCTGCTCCACGGTGCGGGGCTGTCCGTGACAAGCCTGTCGACCGACGGGCGGCTCGACCTGGGGGTGATCTCGTGCGAACACCTGGTGCCGGACCCGGACGCGGTGGCCCGCGGGATCACGGCGGCGCTCGACGAGTTGCTCGAGCTCACCGCCCCCTGACCGGGCTCACCGCCTCCTGACCACGGGTAGACCGTCAGCTGACCTGGACGATCGGCAGCCGCAGGGCTCCCGGCGCGGCCTCCGGGACCATCGGCGACACGGGCGGGACCGGCGACAGGCGCCGGTAGTCCTCGCCCTGGGCCGGGCGCTGGTCGGCCTCACCCTTGTTGGGCCACAGCGACATGGCCCGCTCGGCCTGGGCGGTGATGCTGAGCGCCGGGTTGACACCGAGGTTCGCGGAGATCGCCGATCCGTCCACGATGTGCATCGTCGGGTAGTTCCACACGCGGTGGTACGGGTCCACGACCCCGGTCTCGGGCGAATCCGAGATCACGCAGCCGCCCAGGAAGTGGGCGGTGAGCGGGATGTTCGCGATCTCGCCCCACGTGCCCCCGGGCAGGCCGCCGATCTCCTCGGCGATCTTGCGGGTGGCCTCGTTTCCGGCGGGGATCCAGGTGGGGTTGGGCTCCCCGTGACCCTGCTTGCTGGTGACGTACCTGAACGGACCGAAGCGCTTGACGTAGGTCTGCAGCGAGTTGTCCAGGTTCTGCATCACGAGCGCGATCACCGAACGCTGGCTCCAGCGGCGCAGGTAGAACAGCTGCATGAACATGGCCGGCTCGCGCCGGACCTCGTTCAGCAGGGTGCGCCACCGCGGGAGCGGCCCGTCGCCGTCCGTCAGCAGGGTCTGCAGGATGGCGATGGCGTTGGAGCCCTTGCCGTACCGGACCGGTTCGATGTGGGTGTCGGGGCGGGGATGGAACGACGACGTGATGGCCACACCCTCGGAGAAGTCCTGCTCCGGCTTGTAGTTCGGTCGCATCGCCCCGAGGATCGCCTCGGAATTGGTGCGGGTGAGCCGACCGATCGCATCCGACAGCTTGGGAAGGGACCCGGAGTCCTTGGCGTAGTGGAGCAGGTGCTGGGTTCCCCAGGTGCCGGCCGCCACGACGACCTGACCGGCGGTCACCGTGGTGGTGCGCTTGCCGCGACGCGTCCAGGCGCCCGTCCGCTCGAGGGTGATCTCCCACGTGCCGTCGCCGCGCTCGCGCAGGTCGCTGACCGTGGTCCGGTCCAGGATGCGGGCGCCCGCGCGCTCGGCGAGGGCGAGGTAGTTCTTCATCAGCGTGTTCTTGGCGTTGTGCCGGCAGCCGGTCATGCACTCGCCGCACTCGATGCACGCGTTGCGGTCCGGCCCCACCCCGCCGAAGTACGGATCGGGGACGAGCTCGCCGGGCTTGCCCTGACCGCCGGTCTTCTCGCCGAAGAACACGCCGACCGGGGTGTAGACGAAGGTGTCCTCGGCGCCCATGTCGCGGGCCACCTTCTTCATGACCTCGTCCGAGTGGGTGTGCGTGGGGTTGGTGACCACGCCCAGCATGCGGCGGCCCTGGTCGTAGAACGGGGAGAGTTCGGACTCCCAGTCCGTGATGTGGCCCCACTGCCGGTCCTTGAAGAACTGGCCGGTCGGCTTGTACAGGGTGTTGGCGTAGTTGAGGGAGCCGCCGCCCACGCCCGCGCCCGCGAGGATCATCACGTCACGCATCATGTGGACGCGCTGGATCCCGAACAGCTTGAGCTTGGGCGCCCACACGTACCGGTGGAGTCGCCAGGACGTCTTGGGCAGGTCCGCGTCCTCGAAGCGGCGACCCGCCTCGATGACCGTGACGCGGTACCCCTTCTCCGACAGCCGCAGGGCCGTCACGCTGCCCCCGAAACCGGATCCGATGACGACGACATCCGTGTCCGTCGGCGTGGTGGGGGCGTCGGTCGGGGTCGATGGTGCGTGCGGCGTCATGGTGCAACTCCCAGGAGTGGTCGATGGTGGGCATCACAGTACCCGAGCACCATCGAACCTACCGGACAGTAGGCCCCGGTTTGTCCAGAGTGTGGATGCGTCCGACCCATGGTCGGGCGGTCAGGGCCGGACGGACAGGTCCACCTTCTGGAAACCCTTGACATCGGAGTAGCCGCACTTCGCCATCGCGCGACGCAGTCCGCCCATGAGGTTGCGGGTGCCGTCGGGGACGCTGGTGGGCCCCTCGAGGACCTCTTCCAGTGGCGCCAGGGCCGTCTCGTCCTCCACCTCGGACACATGCCCGCGCGGCACCTTGGGGTGGGCGGACACCGCGTCCCAGTAGACACCGCGGCCCGGGGACTCCAGCGAGCCGGCGAGCAGCGGACCCAGGACCACCGCGTCGGCGCCGCACGCCACGGCGCGGGCGATGTCACCGGAGGTGTAGATGTCGCCGTCGGCCAGCACGTGCACGTAGCGGCCTCCGGTCTCGTCGAGGTAGTCCCGCCGGGCTGCGGCCGCGTCGGCGATCGCGGTGGCCATGTGGACCTCCATACCCAGCACCTGGCCGGTGGTGGTGATGCCGTCGACCCCGCCGTATCCCACGATCACACCGGCGGCGCCCGTGCGCATGAGGTGCAGGGCGGTCTTGTAGTCGACGACGCCGCCGGCGATCACCGGGACATCGAGGCCACCGATGAACTCCTTGAGGTCGAGCGGGGCGTCCTCACCGCTGACGTGCTCCGCCGAGATGATCGTGCCCTGCACCACCAGCAGGTCGATCCCCGCCGCGACGAGCCCCCGGGGTGAGCTCGCGCGCGTGCTGCGGTGAGACCCGCACCGCCACGGTCGCGCCCTCGTCGCGGATGCGGTGAACCGCGGCGGCGAGGAGCTCGCGGTCGATCGGGGCACGGTGCAGCTTCTGCAGTCGCGCCACGGCCCGGTGTCCGGTCACGTCATCCAGCGCGAGCTCCCGCAGCTCGGCGATCACGGCACCGGGATCGGCGTGACGGGCCCACAGTCCCTCTCCGTTGAGCACGGCCAGACCACCGAGCTTGGAGAACTCCACCGCCGAGTCCGGGGAGACCACCGCGTCGGTCGGGTGTGTCATCACCGGGATGTCCATCTGGTAGGCGTCGATCTGCCAGGAGGTGGACACCTCCTTGGAGCTGCGGGTCCGGCGGGAGGGGACGATGTCGACCTCGCCCAGCCCGAACATCCGACGGGCCTCGCGACCCAGGCCGATCTCCACGACATTGCGCACGCGACTTCAGTCCTTGACGTTGTAGTTGGGGGCCTCGACCGTCATCTGGATCGCGTGCGGATGGCTCTCCCTGAGCCCCGCGGCCGTGATCTGGACGAACTGGGCACGGTGCATCTCCGGGATGGTGGCGGCTCCGGTGTAGCCCATGCCTGCGCGCAGCCCGCCGGCGAGCTGGTGGAGTACCTGACCGACGTCTCCCCGATACGGGACCCGCCCCTCGATGCCCTCGGGCACCAGCTTCTCCTCGGACAGCACATCGTCCTGGAAGTACCGGTCCTTGGAGAACGACTTCTCCTGCCCGGGCTTGCCGCGCCCACGCATCGCGCCCAGCGAACCCATGCCGCGGTAGACCTTGTACTGCTTGCCGTCCACGAAGATCAGCTCACCCGGCGATTCGGTGCACCCCGCGAGCAGGGACCCGAACATGCAGGCCGAGGCGCCGGCGGCGATCGACTTGGCCACGTCACCGGAGTACTGCATACCGCCGTCGGCGATGACGGGGATGCCCGCGGCGTGCGCGGCGACCGAGGCCTCGAGGATCGCGGTGATCTGGGGGGCACCCACGCCCGCGACCACCCGGGTGGTGCAGATGGACCCGGGGCCGATGCCCACCTTGATGGCGTCCGCGCCCGCGTCGATCATCGCCTGGGCGGCCCCGCGGGTGGCGAGGTTGCCCCCGATCACCTGCACACGGTCGCCGAGTTCCCGCTTGACCCGGGCGACCATGTCGAGGGCGTTGCGGTTGTGGGCGTGGGCGGTGTCGACCACCAGGGCGTCCACCCCGGCGTCGGTGAGGGCCCCGGCACGCTGCCAGGCGTCCTCCCCGGTGCCGATGGCGGCGGCCACGCGCAGCCGGCCGTCCGAGTCCTTGGTGGCGTCGGGGTGCTTCTCCGTCTTGACGAAGTCCTTCACCGTGATGAGTCCGGTCAGTCGCCCGTCACCGTCGACGATCGGCAGCTTCTCGATCTTGTGTCGGCGCAGCAGGCCGAGCGCCGCCTCCGCGGTGACGCCCTCCCGCGCGACCACCAGGGGCGCCCGGGTCATGACCTCGTCGACCCGTCGGGACTTGTCCATCTCGAACCGCATGTCGCGGTTGGTGATGATGCCGACCAGCTCACCGCGCTCGTCGGTCACCGGCAGTCCGGAGATGCGGTAGCGGGCGCACTTCTCGTCGACCTCCGCCAACGTGTCGCTGGGCGCGCAGGTCACCGGGTCGGTCACCATCCCGGCCTCGGACCGCTTCACCGTCTCGACCTGGGCGGCCTGGTCCCCCACGGAGAGGTTGCGGTGCAGGACGCCGATCCCGCCCTGCCGTGCCATGGCGATGGCCATGCGGGCCTCGGTCACGGTGTCCATCGCCGACGAGATCAGCGGCACCCGCAGGGTGATGTCCCGTGTCAGGCGGGTACTGGTGTCGACCTCACTGGGGACCACCTCCGAGGCTGCCGGGAGGAGGAGCACGTCGTCGAACGTCAGGCCCACCATCGCGACCTTGGTCGGGTCGTCGCCGCCGGTACGCACGGGGCCATTCGACTCGCTCATCTGCCGTCCTCCTGGGGGGTCGTCTAGGTGCTGTCTTTCGAGGATAGTGGTTCCGGGGTCCGCGGCTCGAACCGTCGACCACGTGAGACCGTGGTCACGGGTACGGTGGAGGTCGTGGACGATCCCCTACGGCACGGAATGCCGCCCGACCCGTTCGCCGGCGATCCGGATGATCCGGCCGCGGAGCTGGCCGAGCTCGACCCCGTCGATGACGACATGCCCACGGGCCCGCTCGACGCGGACGAGCGGCGCGCGATCGAGGAGGACCTCGCGGATCTCGCGGAGTTCCGTCGGTTGCTGGCCCCGATCGGGGTGAAGGGGGTCGCGGTCCAGTGTGACGACTGCGCCGAGGAGCACTACCACGAGTGGGACATGCTCCGCGCCAACCTCATGCAGCTCCTCGAGGACGGCTCCCTGCTCCCCCACGAGCCGGCCTTCGACCCGATCCCGGACGACTACGTGACCTGGGAGTACTGCCGCGGTTACGCGGACGCCGCCCGCGCCCTGCGCCCCCGTCGCCTCAACTGGCGCCGCTGAACGGAGGCGGTCGCCGTGCGCGGGTGCCGCCCGTTCGGCCCGGCCCGGCCCGGCCCGGACGACTCGATCCCCGTCCCTCCGAGAGGGGCGGGGATCGAGTCGTTTCGCGGGGTCAGTTCGTCGGACGGACCGACTGCGAGGTCTGTTGTGAGTCGGTCGGCGCCGGCTGCGTGGGAGTCGGGACCTGGGTCACGGTGGTGCGGCTCGGTGTCGGCGCCGGCACCACCCGGTCATCGTCCGCCTCGTCACCCTGTCGTCCGGTCGTCGGTGACAGGAAATCCTGGATCCGCTGGGTGTCGATCGGGATCTGCAGCGTGGTCGAGATCCGCAGCCCGTCGAGCGGGAGCGGGATGACCGGCATCCCCGGAGGCGGCGGGGGGACCAGGTTGGACGGCAACGGCACGGGGAGGCCGGGAACGAGAGTCGCCACACCCGGAGCGGGCGGGGGCGACGGGGCCGGCGCGGGTGCCGGGGCGGGCGACGGGACGACGCTCGGGGTGACCCGACTGAGATCGCGCTTGATGGCGTCCCGACGCTTCATAAGCTCGACACGTTCGGAGGCGTCGGAGACCTCGTCGAGCCGCGCGCTCACCTCATCGAGCAGCCGCTCGGCCTCGTTCCGGTCCCCCTCTCGGGCGGCGAGGTCCGCGGCGGCGAGGTCCTCGCTGAGATCGCTCACGAGCTCTACGTTCCCGGCACGGTCGGAGAACATCGTCTTGGACACGCCCCAGAGCGGGTCGCCCGGCATCGCGCTGTGCGCGGCCACGGACAGGCCGCCGACGATCACGGCCGCCACTGCGGCAGCGCCGGTCACCGCCTGCCACAGGGCCGGACGCTGGCCGTGGTGGTGCTCGCCCGAGCGCACCCACCCGCGGCGCGGCCACAGCCGGGAGACGTTCGGGGCGAGGGCCACCTCGATCTGCTCGTCGCTGGGCAGCTCCGGCAGTCCGGCCGAGTCCACCTCGGCGCGCCAGTCCGCGAGCAGCGCGACGAGAGGCTCATCCCCCTCGGGACGATCGCCGCGTCCGAGCGCGTCGAGGAGCTCGTCGTCGCGATCCACCTCGACCCGGTCCTCGTCGACCCGGTCCTCGTCGTGGCCGTCCACGTCATGCACGTGGAGCGAGGCGTCATCGTCCCGGGTGCCGGGATCGACTTCGTCGTTCATCGCCATCGCTCCTCTCCGTCCTGCTCGATCCTCGCCCGGAGCTGCTTCATCGCCCGGTGTTGGGCGACGCGCACGGCCCCGGCCGTACTGTCGACGATCTCCGCGGTCTCCTCCGCGGAGAGTCCGACCACCACACGTAGCCGGATGATCTCCCTCTGCTTCTCGGGCAGGGTCTCGAGGAGGCGGCTCACCGCTCTCGACACCTCGCCGTCGAGGACGTGGTCCTCCGGCCCCGTGTCGGTCGAGAGCACCTCGGGGAGGTACTCCACGGGGTCGGACTTGTTCCGCGCGGCGCCACGATGGGCGTCCGCGACCTTGTGGGCCGCGATCCCGTACACGAAGGCCATGAAGGGACGTCCCTGGTCCCGGTACCCCGGCAGAGCCGAGAGAACCGCGATCAGAACCTCCTGGGCGACATCGTCAGCAGACAGGTTGACCCTCTCCGAGCCGCCGACGCGGGAACGGCAATACCGCACCACACCGGGCCGCACGAGCTCCAGCACCCGCGTGGCAGCGATGCGGTCACCCTTGACCGCCTCGGCTACGGCGAGTTCCAACTCGTCTGCTGTACCTGTCATCGGATTACGGGGGCCCCGTGTTACACGGATGTGTTACGGGGCACGGCCTTTCTCTCGGGTCGCGACGCACGTCACGACGGATCCCACGTCCCGGCCCGTCAGCGGCCGATGCGGCTCGGGCTCAGAACAGGCGTGTGACCCCTGGGTCGTGGGACCACTGCTGAGCGCCAAGCGTAACCGCTGGGGGGCGTGCGGGACCACGTGACCGGCCCGGAACGGGGCCGGGCCCCGTCCCCCGCGGCGCGGAGAGCGGGGCCCGGGAGGCCGGACGCGATCAGTGCGAGTGACCGGCGTGCGAGTGGCCGCCGGCGCCCTTCTCCTCGGGCTTCTCGACGATCGCCGTCTCGGTCGTGAGGACCATACGGGCGACCGAGCAGGCGTTGACCACGGCGGAGGAGGTGACCTTCACCGGGTCGATGATCCCGGCGGAGACCAGGTCACCGTACGCCCCCACGGCGGCGTTGAAGCCGTCGCGCGGGCCCATCTCGGAGACCTTGCTCACCACGACGGAGCCGTCCTCGCCGGCATTGGCGGCGATCCAGAACAGCGGGGCGGACAGCGCCTTGCGGACCACGTTCACCCCGACCGCCTCGTCGGCGTCGGCGGTGTCGGCGGCCAGCCGCTCGAGTGCCGCGGCCGCCTGGACCAACACGGAGCCACCGCCGGCGATGACGCCCTCTTCCACGGCCGCCTTGGCCGAGTTGACGGCGTCCTCGACGCGGAGCTTGCGTTCGGTCAACTCGGTCTCGGTGGCCGCACCCACGCGGATCACGGCGACACCGCCGGCGAGCTTCGCGACGCGCTCCTCGAGCTTCTCGCGGTCCCAGTCGGAGTCGGTGGCCTCGGCCTCGCGGCGCAGCTGCGCGACGCGGGCGTCGACGTCCGCCTGGTCGCCGGCACCGTCCACGATGATCGTGTCGTCCTTGGACACGGTCACCCGCCGGGCCTGACCGAGCACGTCCAGGCCGCACTCCGACAGCTTCATGCCCAGGTCGGGGCTGATGACCTGCCCCTTGGTGACGATCGCCAGATCCTCCTGGAAGGCCTTGCGCCGGTCGCCGAAGAACGGCGCCTTGATCGCGACGACCTTGAGGGTCTTGCGGATCGAGTTGACCACGAGGGTCGACAGCGCCTCGCCGTCGACGTCCTCCGCGATGATGAGCAGCGGCTTGCCGGTCTCGGCGACCTTCTCCAGCAGCGGCAGCAGATCCGGCAGGGAGCTGATCTTCTCCCGGTGGATCAGGATCAGCACGTCCTCGTGGATGGCCTTCTGCTCGTCGGGGTCGGTGACGAAGTACGGCGAGAGGAAGCCCTTGTCGAAGGCGATGCCCTCGGTGACCGACACCTCGGTGTGCAGCCCCTGGGACTCCTCGACGGACACGACGCCGTTGACTCCGACGGCGTCCATGGCCTCGGCGACCATGCGACCGATCTCGGGGTCACGCGACGAGACGGTCGCCACCTGCGAGACGGCGTCCGAGCCGGAGACCGGTGTCGCTGCCGCGCGGAGGAACTCCACGACGGCGGCGGAGGCCTTCTCGATGCCCTTGCCCATCGCCATCGGGTTGGAGCCGGCGGCCACGTTGCGCAGCCCCTGGCGGATGAGTGCCTGGGCGAGCACGGTGGCGGTGGTGGTGCCGTCGCCCGCGACGTCGTTGGTCTTGGTGGCGACACTCTTGACCAGCTGTGCGCCGAGGTTCGCGAACGGCTCGGAGAGCTCGATCTCGCGGGCGATGGAGACACCGTCATTGGTGACGGTGGGCCCGCCGAAGGCCTTGGCGAGCACGACGTGACGGCCCTTCGGGCCGAGCGTGACCTTGACGGTGTCGGCGAGCTCGTCGACACCGGCGAGCATGCCCTTGCGGGCCTCCTCGTCGAACGCGATCAATTTGGACATCGATGGAACTCCTGGAGGGAAGTGGGTGGTCGTGACGGGCGGGTACCGCGGGGTGAGACACCTCCGCCCCGGTGGTGCCTGGCTCTGGCCGGCGCCGCCGGGGCGGGGGTCAACAGCTCACGTCAGTCGATGACCGCGAGGACGTCACGCGAGGAGAGGATCAGGTACTCCTTGCCCTCGTACTTGATCTCGGTGCCGCCGTACTTCGAGTAGATGACCTTGTCCCCCTCCTTGATGTCCATGGGGATGCGGTCGCCGTCCTCGTCGAAGCGGCCCTTGCCGACCGCGACGACGGTGCCCTCCTGGGGCTTCTCCTTGGCGGTGTCCGGGATGACGAGACCCGACGCCGTGGTGGTCTCGGCCTCGAGGGCCTGGACGAGAATCTTGTCCTCAAGCGGCTTGATCGCCACGATGATCCTCCCGTATGGGGTGTGGCCGCCCGGATGCCGGGCGACTCGGAGTGTGGTTGGACAGATCGGGACGCCGGAAGGCGGCCCGTGGTTTATGTACGACCCGGGCTGCCGCGTGCACCGTCGCGGGTGGCGCCCTCGGAGCTCCGTGTCTATTGGCACTCTACACAGGCGAGTGCCAGCACTCAAGGAAACCGCGTGCGGGTTCGCCGCCATCGGGGTCCGACGGGGATCGGAGAACGCTCGGCGCGGGCCTGCGCCGCGGGTAGGCTCACCCGCACCGCACGGACATCAACCGGACCACCCCCTCTGCCCGACCCGATCCCGATCGAGTACAGCGAGGCCCAGAAATGACCACAGTCGCGCCCCCGGACATCGTCACCGCCGCAGGCGAGGGCGGGGAGGCGAAAGCCGACGCCCCGGGGTGGCAACCGGCCCTCCGCGGCTTCCTCGCCGTCTACCTGCTCGGCGCGGCCACCCTTCTGGCCGTCGTGGCCACCGAGGCGACCGGAGTGGCGATCCTCGGCGCCGTGCTCTTCCCACTGGGCCTCACCATGGTCGTCCTGCTCGGCTGGGAACTCGTCACCGGCGCCTACGGGCTGGTCCCGCTGGCCGCGATGGAGGGCCGCATCCGGGCGCGCGACTGCCTACGGATCTTCGGCTGGACGATCCTCGGGCACACTGTCGGCGGGCTCGCGGCGGCGTGGATGCTGACCTCCGTGCTCACCGGGATGGGGACCGAACCCGACGCCACCGGGGCCCAGGGCCTGGTGGACCTCGCAGTGGAGAAGACGGTGGCCTACAAGGAGGCCGGCGTCGTCACCGGACTCGGTTGGGTGACGTTGAGCGCCGTGCTGTGCAACTGGCTGGTCGCGCTCGGCGTGATCATGTCGCTCTCCTCCACGAGCACCTCGGGCAAGATCCTCGCCATCTGGCTGCCGATCCTCACGTTCTTCGCGCTCGGTTACGAGCACGCGGTCGTCAACCACTTCACGATCCCCGCGGGCATGATGCTCGGGGCCGATGTGAGCATCGCCGACTGGCTGCTGTGGAACCAGATCCCGGTGCATGTCGGTAACTTCATCGGCGGGATCACCCTCGCGGGGTTGGGACTGTACTTCGCGCAACGGACGCGGGTCGACCGCTCCCCCGGGGCACCGGCGGGCCACACCCACCCACCCCAGGAGTGACCTCCTCGTATGCACCCACCCGAGAAGCCAGGGGATCGGCCCGACGGGCCGCGCCGCCGAACCGGGTCCGACGGCACGCCGGGATCGTTCCACCCTCCCGGGACCAACACACTGGCCGTCGTCGCCCTCGTGATCGCCGTCGCGAACGTGGTGTTCGGCTCGTTCCTCGGCCTGTTCGTGCCGCTGGTCCCGGCCGCCGTCGCGGTCGTCGTGGTCGCGATCGGACACACGTCCCTCAGGCAGATCACCCGCAGCGGCGAGGCCGGAAGGGAGATGGCCGTGTCCGCCCTCGTGATCGGCTACCTCTGCCTGGCCGCGGTCGCCGCGTTCCTGCTGATGGCGTTCACGTTCACCACCGTGGGGATGGCACTCCTCGGCTACTAGGCGATCTGGGTGACCTCGACCGGCAGCCCGGGGTCGGCCGCCACGGTCAGGGGGCTGGGGTCCGCGTCCGCGGCGAGGAGCGCGGAGGCGACCCCCACCACCATCGCGCCGTTGTCGGTGCACAACCGCGGCCGCGGGACGCGCAGGGTCAGGCCCGCGTCGGCACACCTGCTCGCGGCGAGGTCACGCAACCTCGAGTTGGCGGCGACCCCGCCACCCACGAGCAGGGTGTCCACGCCCAGGTCGGTGCAGGCCCGGACAGCCTTCATGGTGAGCACGTCGGCCACCGCCTCCTGGAACGAGGCCGCGACGTCCGCCACGTCGAGCTGCTCGCCGTCGCGTTCGGCGGCCTCGATGCGTCGGGCGACCGAGGTCTTGAGCCCGGAGAAGGAGAAGTCGTGCCGGGCGTCGCGTGGTCCGGTCATCCCGCGCGGGAACGCGATCGCCGTGGGGTCACCGGTGCCCGCGAGCCGATCGATCACGGGCCCGCCCGGGTACCCCAGGCCGAGCAGCCGGGCCACCTTGTCGTAGGCCTCCCCGGCCGCGTCGTCGACGGTCGACCCGAGTTCGACGACCGGCTCGGTGAGCGAGCGGACGTGCAGCAGCTGGGTGTGCCCACCGGAGACCAGCAGGGCCACGCACTCGGGAAGCGGGTCACCGTCGAAGCCCGCGACGGCGACGTGGCCGACGAGGTGGTTGACGGCGTAGAACGGGGCCCCCCACGCGGCCGCATAGGCCTTGGCGGCGGACGACCCCACGAGCAGCGCCCCGGACAGGCCGGGTCCGATGGTGGCGGCGACGGCGTCCGGCCGCTCCAGCCCCGCCTCGGCGAGGGCGGCGCGAACGGTCGGCACGAGCGCCTCGAGGTGGGCGCGGGAGGCGATCTCCGGGACGACCCCGCCGAACCGGGCGTGCTCGGACATCGACGAGGCGACCACGTCGGACAGCAACTCGGCGCGGCCGTCGTCGTGCACGCGCGCGACGGCGACCCCCGTCTCGTCGCACGAGCTCTCGATCCCCATGACGGTTCTCACCGGTCGCTCACCTTCCCTCCGTCGTTCTGTCCTCGCGCTCCCGCCGGCCGCACCATGAGGTGCGCGTCGGCCCTGCTGGGCCGGTAGTACCGGGGACGCAGCCCCACCACCTCGAACCCGTGGGCCTCGTACAGGGTGCGGGCCGGGACGTTGTCGGTCCGCACGTCCAGCACCACCGGCGCCGCGTCCGCGTCCGCCACGTCGAGCATGCGGCGCAGCAGCGTGCGCCCGATCCCCCGCCCCTGGTGGGCCGGATCGACCCCGATGGTGTGCACCTCGTACTCACGATCCCCCTCGGGCCCGAGCACGGCCAGCACGG
>NZ_JAALDN010000284.1 GCF_014144855.1 Dietzia maris
CGGCGTGGCTGCCGTGGGCGTTCGCCGGGGCCGGGGTGGTCGTCGCGGGCGCGGTCGGCGCCGGGGTCGCGGCGAGCCGCAAGAAGAAGGCGACGACGGCGAGGGAGCGGTACGACCGGGTCTCCCGCGAATACGGACGGGTCGCGGGGGAGCTCAGCGGGCTGGACATCCGCGCCAACTCGCTCACCTCCCCGTTGGCCGACGACGAGCTGCGCTCCCAGTGGGAGGACGTGCGCGGCCGGTTCCTCGCGCTGGACACCGTCATGGGCCGGATCGGTGACCTGCGGCCCGACTCGACGGACGCCGAGTTCCGCGCCAAGGCCGGTGACATCGACACCGCCCACACCACGGTCGACCAGATGACCACGGCGGAGCAGAACATCGACCAGCTCTTCCGCATGGAGCAGGGCGACGCCGAGGTGCGGCGTCGCCAGCTCGGCGAGCTGCACGAGGACATGCTCGCCGCGGCGCTGGGGACGAAGGACGAGCGACTGGCCGCCGAGGCCCGGGCACTGGACACCCGCGCCGACGAGCTGGCCCGGGATACGCAGGCGCCCGACTTCATGGACCGCTACGCCCGGCTCGTCGTCGACTACCGGATCGTCGTGGAGGCGATCCGGGCGCGCGAGATGGCGGACGTCGAGACGGCGGACGACGCGGGCGACCGCCACGCGCCCCGGCTGTACGACCGGGACTGGCGGGCCGGGTACGGCTACAACGGCTTCGTTCCGTTCTATGTGGTCTCCAGCTGGCACGCGCACGACGTGCAGGCGGCGCAGGCGGCCAGCTCCACCACCACCGGCTACTCGAACGCGTCGTTCTCCGGCGGCGGAGGGTCGAGCGGGTACTAGAGCCGCCCGGCCCGGGCGTCCGGCCCGGGCGGGCTCAGCCCTCGACGATCTCCACGGACTCGATCGTGTGCAGCGTCTGCGGCCGGCCCTGCGGGCTGCCGTCGTCCTCGATAGCGGTGACGGCGTCCATTCCGTCGGTGACGGTGCCGAAGAGGCTGTAGTCCGGCGGCAGGGAGACGCCGGAGTCGCCGGTGACGATGAAGAACTGGGAGCCGTTGGTGTCCGGTCCGGCGTTGGCCATGGCCATCGACCCGATCTCGTACTCGCCGGACTCGGGCAGCTCGTCGGCGAACTCGTATCCCGGGCCGCCGCTGCCGGTGCCCTGGGGGTCGCCGCCCTGGATCATGAAGCCGGGGATGACGCGGTGGAACGTGATGCCCTCGTAGTACTTGTTGCGGGCCAGGAACACGAAGTTGTTCACCGTCTCCGGGGCCTTCTCCTCGAGCAGGTCCACGGTGACGGGGCCGGCGTCGGTGGTGATGACGGCGGAGTAGTCGACGCCGTCGGTCAGGCACATCGGCGGGGCCGAGTCGAACGAGGTGGTGCGCTCCGCTGCGCCCTCGGCGGGCGGGCACTCGACAGCGCCCCCGGTGGACCCGCCGGACTCGCGGCCCTCGGACTGGGACGCCGCGGTCGCCCCGGTGGTCGCCGC
>NZ_JAALDN010000285.1 GCF_014144855.1 Dietzia maris
GTCGACGCGGGATGTGTGGTGGCCGCCGCGCGCGCCGCCCTCGACGGCCACGACTACCGCACTGGGGTGGAGCTCCACGACGCCGCCCAGCGCTCCGCGCTCACCACCGCGTCGCTGCAGCAGGCCGAGCTGTCGCTGATCGCGGGCTCGTGCCTTCGCCTGCTCGACCGGCTGCCCGACGCCGCCGCGATGTTCGACCGCTCGCTGGCCTGCCTGCAGGACGATCCCGGCGGGCCCGACCACACCCGGGTGCTCATCGAGAACGTCACGGCCCGGGCGGACCTCGCGCACTACCGGGACCGGGGTCCCGAGCAGTCGCTGCCACTGATCGAGTCAGCGCACCAGTGGCTTCCTGACGGGCACTCCGGGCGCGCGGTGCTCGAGGCCCTGACCGTGGTGCACCTGAGTTACTCGGGCCGCTACCGCGAGGCGGACCGGGCCTACACCGAGCTGACCGCTGAGCTGCCGGCCGAGTGGGAGCGGCGCCTGGAGCCGATCCACGCGCTCGCGCTCGATTCTATGGGGCGGTCCGAGGCCGCACTTGCCGTGATTCGGCGCGAGGCCCGCCGATCCCGGTCGGTCGGCGGCCAGGCGTGGGCGTCCGAGGAGTTTCTCGCGGCGCTGGTGTCGGTGATGCTGCACGGCTTCGGAATCAACGCGCTGCTCGCCGAGCTCGCGCCCGTCATCGCGGTCGAGCAGGATGATCACGTGCGCGTCGATCACGGCGTGCGGCGGCTGGTCGACGCCGAGATCGCGCTCGCCGCCGGGGACCTCCCGGCCGCGGTGGGGGCGGCATCCGACGCGGTCGCGATCATCGAGGTGGACGGTCCCGAGGACTTCCACTCCCGTGCGCTGTCCTTGTACGCACTGGCCGCCGCGATGTCCGGACAGGCCGCCACCGCGGAGGAGTACCTGCAGCGGATGCGCGCCATCCCGGGGTACACCAACTCGCCGGTGGGTCCGGAGATCCGCGGCGTGGAGGCGGGCGTCTTGATCTGCCTGGGTCGCCCCGGTGAGGCGGGCGAGGTCGTCCGGTCGCTGATCGACGAGGGTCTGAACGGCGCAGCCACCCGCGCCGCCATGGCCGGGGTCCTCACCGCGGACCCGGAGATCTGTCGGGCGCTGACCGAGGTGGACGTCACCGGCGACGTGCCGGTGCTGGTCCGCGACCTGGCGGTGGCGATGTCTGCCCGCAACCCCCGGCTGTTGCTGGACGCGGCCCGCCGGGCCCGGACGTACGGGTTGCACATGGTGGCGGCGGTCGCCGCGGACCGAGCCCGCGACGCAGCGTCGCCGGGATCGAAGTTCCACTCCCAGGCCGAGCGGATGCTCGCGACCACCGAGCTGGGCGGGCCGCTGGCCGGCCTCACCCGCGTCGGTGCCCCGACCGTCTCGGTCCCGGCCGGGGTCTCGCTGACCCGCCGCGAATCTCAGATCGCCGACCTGGTCGGCCAGGGGCTGACCAACGCCGAGATCGCCGCCGAACTCCACCTGTCCAAGCGGACGGTCGCGGGGCACCTCAACCGGATCTACACCAAGACGGGCACCCGACTGCGAGGCTGAGACCGGCGACGGATTCGAGGTGTGCGCGTGCAGCAGTCAGAGATCGACCGGCAAGCCCCGGGCGATCGGGCGACCTTCTGCGAGGCCCCGGCGGCCTACATCGTGGAGACGTACTTCGTGCTCCGGATGGTGATCGCGGGCGCGGCCATCGGCCTTCCCGTGGCACTTCTGGTGTGGGTCACCCTCGACCCCGATTTTCCGATGATGGACTCACTCAGCTCCTTCTATTACACCCCGGCCCGCGGGCTGTTCGTCGGAACCTTGGTGGCGATCGGGGTCGCTCTGGTGGCGTACCGCGGCTACACGCGCGGTGAGAACTGGCTGCTCAACGCCGCCGGCACGCTCGCGATCGTCGTCGCCCTCTTCCCGACGGAGGACCCGGCCCTGCCCGGGCTGAACGCGGTGAGCGTCACCCACGCGGTGGCGGCCACGTCCTTCTTCGTGCTGGCGGCACTGTCGATCTTCTTCTACGGGCAGGAGACGATCGCCTCCATTCCGAACGCGGAGCTGCAGCGTAGCTATCGCCTGGGTTATCGGATTCTCGTGGTGCTGGTCCTGCTCTTCCCGGCCGTCGCGCTGCTCATCGCCTGGCTGATGGAGTCCACCTTGTGGCTGTTCCTGGTCGAGACCGCCGCGCTCTACGCCTTCGCGACGTTCTGGATCGTCAAGACCTACGAGCTCTCCCGCTCGCATTCCCGGCGCATGCTCGTGTGACGCGTCCGCGCGAAACGGTCAGCGACGTGAACATGACTCGGTTAATCTGGGCTCACTATTCAACGCCACTCCCATGGCCTTCCCCCCTCGAGGTTCTCACCATGATCCGTCGTTCCCTCACCGCTCTCGGCCTGGCGACTCTCGTCGCTCTCGGTGCCGCCCCCTCCGCCGGCGCCGCCGAGATCCCCGTCGGATCAGGGGTCATCGCCGTACCGGACATCGCGCCGATCGTCGTACCGGTCCCGATGGGATTCGACCCCGCCACCCTGCCGCTCCTGCCGTTCCCGCTGGTCTGGGCCCCGCAGTTCATGCCCGCGCCGGTCGAGAGTGCGCCCGCGACCACGCCGGCCCGTCGGCTCTCGGGCTGTCGCGAGGCGTGGGACCTCGGAGTGGCCCCCATCCACCGCGGCAGCGAGTACTACGACCCGTCGATGGACGGCGACAACGACGGCATCGCCTGCGAGCGGGACAACCGCTAGGGCTGGCTGGCTCCTGCGGCGGGCGGTGGGCGCGGTGTCCTCGCGGGGTTACGTTCCGTGCGGCGCGATCACGGCCCGCCCGCTGATCTGGCCGTCGACGAGCTGCTGGTAGGCATCCAGCGCCCGGTCGAGCGGATACACGTGGACCTCCGGCGAGATCCTGCCCGCCCGGTACAACTCCACCACCTCGTGGAGGTCCTCGAGCGTGCCCCAGTAGGTGGAGGAGAAGTCGACCTCGTAGGGCAGCTTGAAGGCGTTCCAGGCGAAGTCGTCGCCCGCCAGTCCCACCACCGTCAGCGAGCCCTGCTGGGCCACGCAGGCCGCCGCGAGCTCGAGGGTCGGGCCGGCGCCGACGAAGTCGAAAACCGCGTTGACGCCGAGCCCGCCGGTGAGCTCCCTGACCTTCTCGGCGGCGCCGTCGGTCGGGGCACCGATCGCGCCATCGGCCTCCGCGGCGGCGACCGCGTCGGGCTTGGTGTCGGTGGCGTACACGGTGGCCCCGGTGAGCGCCCTGATGATCTGCACCCCGACCAGGCCCAGACCGCCCAGGCCGATGCACAGCGCGGTCGCCCCGGGCGTGGTCAGGTGGGGCATCGCGCGTTTGATGGCGTGGTACGGGGTCAGGCCGGCGTCGGCGAGCGGGGCCGCGGCCACGGGGTCGGCGTCGCCGAGGGGGACGAGGTTGCGGGCGTAGGTGGTCATGTACTCGGCCATGCCGCCGTCGCGACCCAACCCGGTGGCGAGGTAGCCCACCGACGGCACGTCCTGGCAGTACGTGTCCTGCCCGCGCGAACACGGCTTGCACCGGCCGCAGCCGATCGGGCCGTAGACCAGGTAGGCATCGCCCTTCGTGAGCCCGGTGACGCCCGGGCCCAGCTCCTCCACCCAGCCCGAGACCTCGTGGCCCAGGGTGAACGGCGGGGTGAGAAAGCCCGTGGGATCGCCGGGGAAATCGTGAAACAGGCCCACGTCGGAATGGCACGCACCGGAACCGGCCACTTTGAGCAGGACCTCGCCGGGACCGGGAGAGGGCCGGTCGACATCCTTGAGTACGGGGAAGGTCTTGAAACCCTCGAACACGACTGCCTTCATGGCTGTACACCTCGCTGACTCGCCGGAGGACGCACCAGACGAATGACGCCCATCACAAGTATCCCCCGGCTGTCCAGAGGCGCCGGCTGTCCAGAGGCGCCAGCGGGCCGGACCTCGGGGAGGGGTCCGGCCCGACGGCTCAGCGCGTGCCCCGGCTCAGGCGGAGGCGTCCCTGGCGGCGGCCTTCTCCGAGGCGTCGTCAGCGGTGGGCAGGCTGCCAGCGGCGTTCTCGAGGTGCGCGCGCACGAACCACTGGAACTTCTCGAGCTCCGCGGTCTGGCCGATGAGGATGTCCTCGGTGACCGGGTCGACGTCGCCGGCCACCGCGATGGCCTTGCGGTGGTCGGAGATCATGCCGTCGTAGACCTTGTCGAGCGCACCGAGGTGGGCTTGCGCGGTGTCCCGGCCGAGGGAGTAGTCGTCCCACGAGCGGTGATCGGCGTTCGCGCCCATCGTGCCCACCGGCGAACCGCCCAGCGTGGCGATGCGCTCGGCCAGCACGTCCGCGAAGCCGCGCACCAGCTCGACCTGCGGGTCGAGCATCTCGTGCACCGAGATGAAGTTGGGACCCACGACGTTCCAGTGCACATGCTTGAGCGTGAGGTGCAGGTCGTTGCACGCCGTCAGGCGCTTCTGCAGCGTCTCGGCGAGCGTGGCGGAGTCGGCGCTGGACAATCCTGGAACAGTGAATTGAGGCATGGCTCGACCGTAGCGGCGGCGGCTGCCGGTTGCGACCGATCGCCGCTACGGTGCGGCCCGGCGGCCGACCGGCGAACAGCCCGGCGATCAGCCCGGCGAACAGCCCGGCGATCGGCCCTGTGATCGGCCGGGGATCGGCCGTGAGGTTGACACCGTCAAGAACCAAGACAACCGTCCAAAATGTCGGATTCCGACCTACCATCGGAAGCGCCGACACGTGATGAGCACCAGCTCACCTGCCGGCCACCTCACTCGCATCGAGCGGCCCGCGGCCCTCGCCTGAAGACAGGATTCACATGACATCACGGACCCTCCGATCCGTCGCTACCGGCGCGGCCGCGCTGCTCGTCGCCTCCGGGCTCGCCGCGGGAACCGGGGCCGGCGTCGCCGGTGCCGAGCCCGTCACCGCAGAGCCCACCGCCACAGAGTGCGCGACCTAGCAGACCGTGACGTTCAACGACGCCTCCACCCTGTGGACCGACTACCACCTCACCAAGGAGGTCGTGGGCGACGGCACCGCCGCCCCCGGCGGGACCGTGACGTTCCGGACCACCGTCAGCGGCGCCGGGGCCCTGGTCGGCCGGATCGACGACTTCCATCCGGCCGGGTTCGAGCTGGTCCGGGCGCGGGAGAGCGTCTGGTACCTGGTCGGCGGCCAGACGTGGTCGACGGTCACCGACGACGTGATCCGCGATTCCGCCACCAACTCCGTCCGCCACTCCGGGGCCGGGTGGACCACCGCCGGCAACGCCAAGGCCACCCTCGAGACCACCTACCGCGTGCCCGACGACGCGACCCCCGGCGACGTGCTCAACACCGGCGCCGCCACGACCCTCGTCCTGGCCAGCGGCCGCAAGGTCGCCAACCCCATCAACACCTGCGTGACGATCCGCGAGCCCAACCCCGCCGAAGCCGTCACCGGCAGTCTCGAGGGACTGGGTCTGGGGTCGCTGACCTCCGGCTCGAGCGCGCTGGGCGACATCGGCGCCGACCCCGCCGTGTTCTCCGCCGACCTCATCAACAACATCGACGTCGGGCAGCTGATCGGCGCCGTCGCCGGGAGCTGAGCCTTCACGCAACGAGGGCCGCGGCAGGATCGGACTCTGCCGCGGCCCTCGTCGTCGTCGTCGTCACCCCGTCCGCTCACCCCAGTCCGAACATCCTCCCGACGAGCCCGAAGACCATCACCAGCACTACCAGGACCACGATCGCCAGCAACACCACGATGCCGGCCCGCGAGTTCGACTTGGTCGGGCTCTGGCCCGTGCGAGCGCTGTCCGAGGCCAGGGAGGTGGAATCCGAGTCCGGCGTCATGGGACCCACGGGGGAGCCGCCCGCGTCGAGGTCGGGGGAGTCGCTGGGATCCGGATCCGGGGGCGTAGTCGTCATAGCCCGTGTGTACACGATTCGCCACGGGTGTGACCGCCGTGATCGAAGGGGCCCCCGTCCCCGAACGCGTGCCGGGCGAAGCGCGTGCCGATCAGTTCATGCGTGGCGGTGTCGGGGTGCAGTGCGTCGGGGAGCGGGTGCTCGTCGGCGTCAGCGGATCCGTACAGCGCGGTGCCGTCGAGATGGTGGAGGTTCTCGTCGTCCCGGGCCTCCACGATCGACGCGAGCGCGTCCCGGATGACGCGGAGAGTCAGCCGCCCCTGCGTGGTGTCCCCGGTCTCGCCCGTCGCGATGAACCGCACCTCACCCGTGTGGAAGGTGTCCGGATCGAACGCGCCGGGGCCCGGGGTGTCCTCGTGGATGCCGCAGTAGATCGGCGAGACGAGCAGCAGCGGGGTGGTGGGGTGCCCGTCACGGATCGTGTCGAGGAACCCGTGCACCGCGGGGATGAACGCGCGCAGCCGCATCGAGTCCGAGTTGGTGACGTTGATGCCCAGCTTGAGGCTGATCAGGTCGGCGGGGGTGTCGCGCATGACGCGGGCCATGAACGGGTCGACGAGCGCGCTGCCGCCGACGCCGAGGTTGCGCAGGTCCACGCCCCCGAGTCGGGCGGCGAGGGCGGGCCAGGTCCGCGCCGGCGACGTGGCGTTGGAGCCGTGGCTGATCGAGCTCCCGTGGTGGAGCCAGCGGCGCCTGTCCGTCGGCGCGGGTGTCACCGGGGCATCCGTCCGGAGTTCGACGAGGTCGACCTGCTCGTTGTGCGGCAGCCACAGCTCGACGAGTTTCTCGCCGGCGCCCAGCCCGGTGAACCGCGTGAGGTGCGGTGGGCCGGGCACGAGCTCGGTCACGCCGGTCTGGAGGTCCGTCTCGATGGCGTCGCCGCCGGTGAGCCGGTCGCTCGCGACGAGTCGGTGGTCGACCACCAGATCGATGCTCCCGCGAGGACGGTGGATACCGCGGTAGGCGAGGCGGGTGGGGTGGGTGACCAGCTCGATGCTCTCCGCGTCGGTGACCACCGCGACCCGGACCCCGGAGGGCTGCGCCTCGACCGACAGCAACTGCGGATCGGGGAACCGGGCGCAGACCCAGGCCGGAAGCCGGTGCGGCCGCAGCCCGCGCGAGGTCGTCTCGAGGTACTCGTGACCGCGCAGGAGCTCGGGCGTCAGGGGAGTGCGGATCGTCATGGGCCAAGTGTCCACTACGGGCGCCGTGTGGCCGGGCTGGTGGGAGCCTGCGTTTGCCGACCGGGGTGACGATCGAGCTTGGGGTGCGTGCCTCGCGTCGTCTGGGACCCGGGCATGAACGCTGCGGCTGCCTCCGCGAACAGACTGCGGGACCGTCGAATCGCCCGCGGCGTGGCGGAGCTTCCGCGCGGTCTGGAAGGGTTAGTGGCTTGCGAGGAGGTCGGCGAACATGGCTTCGTCCGCGTCCTTGAAGTAGTGGCCGTGGGTGCGCATGACGGTCTGGATGCTGTCTGCTCCCACAAGAACGACCTCGAAACGGTCGATGTCGGCGCTGTTTCGGTACTGCGCCTCGGTGTCCTCGTAGGCGGCGACGGCCAGCTTGGTATCGGTGAACTCGTCCTGGTGGATGAGTCGCTGTTCATCGAAGCTGTAGACCAGCAGGAAGTGGACTAGTGACTGCGACATCGAATCCTCCCTATTTCGAGTAGTAGCCTTCGAGAACAACTTGTTCGCGAGCCTCAAGAAACGCTCTGACTGTATCGGCGTCCACTGTATCGCCCAACTCGCGAGCGCGCAGTTGCGTCGCAGCGAGGGCGAAGTACCTGCGCATTGACTCCGGTCCGTCGCCGTCTTTCAGGGTCAGGTTCAATCGGCTGTCGGCCGCTTCAACAGCGTCCGCCCACGACTGCTCCCATGGTGTCCGGAGCTGGATCTCGACGAACCTGTCGTCCCTCACCACGACGATGTGCCGTGCCCAGTAGCCCGACGGCTGGGGTTGGACCACATAGTCGCGTTCCCGCCGAACCTGCCAGATGGAGTTGATCCGATCAGCGAGTCGAGTCACGTGATCCTGGTCGGGGACGATAACGCGGACGCCACCGATGTCCTCGAGCCTGTCTAGGCTTGTCGTGCCGCTGGATGACCCGACGGAACGGTGGAGCTTCCGGATAATTCGGGGGGTTCGCTTCAGCCTCTGAGCAAGGACTGGATCGGCGCCAATGGTGCTCACCATAGAAGCCAATCCGTTGCGGACCTTGGTCATAGGAAGCTGGTGCGCCCGCCGGTAGAGGTTCACTACCCGCCGGGCTTCGACGAGCTCCTCGACCGAGCTGAAGGACTCGTTCCAGAAATCCGGGTCATATCGCGAGGCGCGAACCATTTCGCCACACTTGCGGATTTTGGTCTTACTCGGCAGCTCTGCGGTCACGGGGCAAGCGTAGCCACACGCTCCGACGCAACAAGGGATCGTTCAGCGTGCTTCACACCACCGCCCATAGTTGGCCGCTACCGTCCTTCGCCCTATACCTGAGGTGGTGAAGGTACGGACTTTTAATCCGCAGGCCGTCGGTTTCCCGCCTACTGGGCGGGCGTTCCGCCCTGGATCCATAGGTGTTGATATCGGCGTCTGCGGAGGGGCGGCCGACGACGGCATGGGGTGGTGAGCCACCGGGCCGTCGGCGCGGCTGGCTTGGCTATAGACCGATTTGAGCCCCAGTCGGCATGCGGGCGGGCCGCCGGACGACCCTCCCCGCGCGATCTCGGCTCCGCGATCCGTTTCCGGTGTAGCCCTCGTCGTCGTCGGACTCGTCACCCATCGGGGCGGTGACCGACCCGCCCGGCCCGACCGGACCACCTGAGCGCCGGCGTCACCGCGGCCGGCGCCGCACCCCGCCGTAGATCCCCTGGCGGGTGATGACGCGTTGGAGCACGACGTCGTTGACCCGCGCCGGCACGCGCACGCCTTGGCCGGTGGGCGCGAACACGATCAGGCCGTCGCGGAGCGGACCGAGCACCGAACCCCATCGGCGCGGCG
>NZ_JAALDN010000286.1 GCF_014144855.1 Dietzia maris
GCCCGCCGGCCCCTCGCCCGGCCTCCGGGCCGACCTGCTGCTGGTCCGGGCGGGCGGGCTCGACGACGTGATCGCCGACGCGCCACCCGACCGGATCGTGCTGCGGGCGGGCTGCGTGGTGGCGGAGAGGGAGGTCCTCGTCGTCGTCGACCCCGGTGTCGCGCTGCTCGACGACCAAGCCCCCACCACCCACCCACGGACACCCACCTACGAGGAGACCCGATGACCACACCCACCGACATGCGGGCGGCGCAGGCCGCCCGGCCCGGCAGCGAGATCCTCGGATTCGACGGCGTCGGAGTGACCTACCCCAATGGCACCCGCGCGCTCGACGGCGTGGACCTGCGGATCCGCGCCGGAGAGTTCGTCAGCGTCGTGGGCCCGTCCGGCTGCGGCAAGTCCACGCTGCTCAGCCTCGCGTCCGGGCTCGCCACCCACACCGACGGCTACATGCAGACCGGCACCGACCGCATCGGCTACGTCTTCCAGGACGCGACCCTGCTGCCGTGGCGGACGGTCGAGCAGAACGTGGAGATGCTTGCCGAGCTCGACGGCATCGGCCGCACCGAACGCCGTGAGCGCGCCGCGGCGGCGATCGAGCTGGTGGGCCTGGCCGGGTTCGAGAAGTCGCTGCCGCGGGAGCTGTCGGGCGGCATGAAGATGCGTGTCTCGCTGGCCCGCTCGCTGACCCTCGACCCGGAGTTGTTCCTGTTCGACGAGCCGTTTGGCGCTCTCGACGAGATCACCCGGCAGCGCCTCGGCGACGAGCTGCTGGGGCTGTTCGCGACCAAGCGGTTCGCCGGGCTGTTCATCACGCACTCGGTCGCGGAGGCGGTGTACCTGTCCACGCGCGTGGTGGTGATGTCCGGTCGGCCGGGGCGCATCACCCATTCGGTGGATGTGCCGTTCGGCCCGGACCGCGACCCCGAGATCCGCTACACGGCGGACTACATGAACCTCGTCGGCGAGGTTTCCCAGGCACTCGAGGAGGCGCACTGATGAGAGGCACACTGATGAACGGAATCACCGCCCGCGCGACCGTGAAAAACCACGACGACGACCACGACGACGACAAGGTCACCGCCGCCGGCGTGGGCCCGGGCCCCGTAGCCGAACCGGCCGGGGGAGCCCCCGCCGCCGGACCCGCCCGCTCCCGGTTCCGCTTCTCGGCCGACGGGCCCGTGGTCCGCTACGGCGGCCCGTTGGCGGTCCTGGCTGCGGTGCTGGGCCTGTGGTACTTCGTGAGCTACGGGGTGCTCGAGCCGTCGCGGCGGTTCCTGCTGCCGGCGCCGCACGTGGTGGTCACCGACGGGCTGTTCGGGCCCAGCATCTCGGGCATGCTCGAGGCGCTCGGCCGCACCGCGACCGTCGCGCTGACGGGGTTGGCGATCGCGTTCGTGATCGGCGTCGTGTGGGCGATCATCATGAGCCAGGAGAAGTGGGCCGAACGCTCGCTGTTCCCGTACGCGGTGGTGCTGCAGTGCATCCCGATCCTCGCGCTGGTGCCGCTGATCGGCTTCTGGTTCGGCTTCGGGTTCACCGCCCGCGTGTTCGTGTGCGTGCTGATCGCGCTGTTCCCGATCGTGTCCAACACGCTGTTCGGTCTCAAATCCGTGGACCCGGGCCTGCGCCGGCTGTTCACGCTCCACCACGCCGGGCGCCTGACGGTGCTGCGCAAGCTCGAGGCCCCGGCGGCGCTGCCCGCCCTGTTCGAGGGCCTGCGCGTGGCGGCCGGCCTGTCGGTGGTCGGTGCGATCGTCGGCGACTTCTTCTTCAAGCAGGGCGACCCGGGCATCGGCATCCTCATCGACACCTTCCGCGCCCGGCTGCAGTCGCCGGAACTGTTCGCCTCGATCATCCTGGCCTCCCTGCTCGGCGTGGCCGTGTTCCTGTTCTTCGGTCTGTTGTCCCGGAAGGTCGTGGGGCGCTGGTACAACCCGGACGCCGACCGCTAGTCGTAACCCCCGGCGACCAGCCGTAACGACTCCCGACCGAACCCGCAACACCACTGAAACACGGCAGCGGTTCACTCTTCTTTATTGATCACATCAATACAGCACTCGCTCCCATCTCGTCGTTCCGTCACCCACACCCAGGAGTTCCCATGCGACGCACCACCGCCCCCCGTACCGCCGTCTCCGTGGCCGCGCTCTGCGCCCTCGGCGCCGTCACGCTCACCGCCTGCGGCGGTTCCGAGTCCGCGGAGGCCTCTTCCGGATACAGCGGGGAGATCGGCGCGGTCGACCTCAGCGAGGTCTGCCCCGAGAAGGTCGTGGTCCAGACGGACTGGAACCCCGAGGCCGAGCACGGCCACCTCTACGAACTCCTCGGACCGGAGCCGACCATCGACGCCGGCGCCAAGTCGGTCTCCGGGCCGCTGTTCGCCTCCGGTGAGTACACCGGTGTGGACGTGGAGGTCCGGGCCGGCGGCCCCGCGATCGGCTTTCAGCAGGTCACCGCGCAGATGTACCAGGACACCGACATCATGCTCGGCTACGTGGACGCCGACCAGGCGGTCCAGAACTCGCTGAACAACCCCACCATCGGCGTCTTCGCACCGCTGGACATCAATCCGCAGATGATCATGTGGGACCCCGAGACCTACCCCGACGTCGAGACCGTCAGCGACCTCAAGGACGAGAACACGCGGGTCCTGTACTTCGAGGGCAACGCCTACATGGACTATCTCCTCGGCGAGGGCATCCTCGACCCCGCCCAGGTCGACGGAAGCTACGACGGTTCGCCCTCGAACTTCGTCGCCTCCGGCGGTGCGGTCGCCCAGCAGGGCTTCGCCAGCGCCGAGCCGTTCATCTACGAGAACGAGGTCGCCGAATGGGGCAAGCCGGTGAAGTACCAGCTGCTCCACGACCTGGGCTACCCGATCTACAAGTCGATGATGGCCGTGCGCAGCGCCGAGCTCGAGGACAGTGCGGCGTGCCTGGAGAAGCTGGTGCCCGTACTGCAGCAGGCCGAGGTCGAGTACTTCGAGGACCCGGCCCGCACCAACGCCGTGATCGTGGACGCCGTTGAGCAGTTCAACACCGGCTGGGTCTACAGCTCGGAGCTGGCCGACTTCGCCGTCGAGGCCATGCTCGAGCGCGAACTGGTGGGTAACGGACCCAACGCCACGATCGGTGACTTCGACGACGAGCGCCTCGCCGACATGGTGGCCAAGGTCAAGGGCGTCTACGAGGCCGCCGATGTCGCGATCGCCGAGGACGTCTCGCCCGGGACCGTCGCCACCAACCAGTTCATCGACCCGGCCATCGGGATGAACTGATCCGGCTCCTCTGCCCGGTTCACCCCTTCAGTTCCCGCCGCCCCCGCACCCGATCGGAGCCCCTCGTGACCGCGACCTCCACCGCACCCGCCACTCCCACCGGATCGCCCGGATCCACCGCAGACGTCGCCGGCCTGGTCGACGACCTGCTCGACCTGCTCGGTCCCGATGCCGTGCACACCGACGACCGCGCCCTGGACAAGGCGTCGGTGGACGGGTCCTACCTCAGCCCGATCCTGCGGGCGCAGTGGCCGATCGGCCGGCCCGAGGTGGTGTGCCGACCGACGGACGTGCAGCAGGTGCCCGCCGTGGTCCGCGCGGCCGTCCGCCGACGGGTGCCCATCACCTCCCGGGGCAAGGGCACCGGCAACTACGGCCAGGTGGTCCCGCTGCACGGCGGGCTGGTCCTGGACCTGACCGCGCTGCGAGGCGTCGACCACGTGGACACGGGGGCGGGCGTGGTCACCGCCGAGGCCGGGGTCCGCATGCTGACCCTCGAGAAGCGGCTGGCCTCCCACCACGGCAGTCAGCTGTGGATGTACCCGTCCACCGTGCAGTCGACCCTCGGCGGGTTCCTCGCCGGCGGGTCGGCGGGCACCGGCACGATCGTGCACGGCCGCAACCACCAGGGGTTCGTCGAGGCGCTCGACGTGGTCTTCGCCCACGAGGACGCCGAGATCGTGCACCTGGAGGGTGCCGACGCCCAGCCGTTCGTCCACACCTACGGGGTCGCCGGGATCATCGTGCGCGCCACGGTGCGGATCGAACCGCTGCAGGACTGGCGGTGCGTGTACGCGAGTTTCGACGACCACCACGACGCGTTCGCGGCGGTGCGGCGGGTCCATCTCGTGGAGCCGGCGCCGCGCCTGTGCTCGGCGGACGGCGCCCACGTGTCCTCGTGCCTGCCCGCCGACGAGGCCATCCCCGCCGGCCGGGCGAGCCTGCGGGCGATCGTCGACGCCGCCGCGGTAGACGAGGTGCGGGCGATCATCGACGGTGCAGGGGGAGTGGTCGAGGCGGTCCGCACGGGCGTCAACGAGACGATCAAGGTCTCGACCCTGTCCTACAACCACCCCACCCACTGGCTGCAGAAGGCCGAGCCGGACACCTGGTTTCACATGGAGTGCCAGGGTGACGCCCTGGTGGAACGCCTCGATGAGGTGGAGGCCGTCTACCCGGGCGGGACCCTGCACCTGGAGGCGGGACACGGGCGCATGTTCGGGATGCTCAACGGTCATTACATCTCGCCGGAGGCCGCGTACGCGGGTGTGCCTGAGCTGGAGGAGCTGGGGGTGCGCGTGCACTCGCCGCACCAGTACCGCGTGGACCACGGCACCGAGGCCGTCCGCGCGCTGGCGGCCCGCACCGACCCGTTCGGCCTGCTCAACCCCGGGCGGTGGGAGGCGTGATCGGGCCGCAGCGGCGCTACGCCGAACTCACGACCGTCGAGGCGGGCCGGGTCGGATGCGGTGACCCCGTCGCCGTCATCCCGGCCGGGGCGATCGAACCCCACGGTCCGCACCTGCCGCTGGCGACCGACCTCCTCGTGGCCGAGCACGTGGCCGCCCACGCGGTGGCCGCCGCGGCGGAGGCGGGCGTCGACGCCTGGCTCATGCCGGCGCTGGGATATACGAAGAGCGACGAACACGCCAACCTCGCCGGGGCGTTGTGGATCTCCGGGGAGACGCTGATGCGCGAGGTGGTCGAGCTCGGCTCGGCACTGCGGGCGAGCGGGTTCACCCGGGTGTTGTTCGTCAACTGCCACGGCGGCAACTCGGCGCTGCTCGAGGTCGCGCTACGCGAACTGCGCCGCCGGTTCGGGCTGCGCACCTTCCTCTACGCCGGGCGTGCGGTCCCGGGCCCCACCGAACTGGGGATGGGCATCCACGCCGGGTGGGCGGAGACGTCGATGATGCTGCATCTGCACCCCGAGCTCGTCGACATGTCGGTGGCCGAGGCGAGGGTCCCCGCGGGGATCGCCGTGTGCCAGCACATCGGGTTCACCGGCCCCGTGCGGTTCGGCTGGTTGGCCGACGACCTGTCCGACACCGGGGTGATCGGCGACCCCACCGGGGCCGACGCCGAGACCGGCCGGCGGTTGGTGGCCGATCACGTGGAGACCGTGGCCGCCGCGCTCGCGGAGATCGAGGAGTTCGACCCGGCGCGCGGGGTGTCCGCCGCGGCCACCGTCACCGCCGCGGCCACCGTAACGGGAGGTGCACTGTGACCGCCGTCGAGATGCCCGTGGTCACCATGCCCGGCCCCGCCGATGACCCGCTGCAGGCGATGGTCGCGTGGTTGTCGATCGACCCGGCGGACCCGCCGCTGGGGGTCCTGGCCACGGTCGGCCCGGACGGGACCCCGCACTGTCGGCACCTGCTGGTCTCCGGGGCCACCACCGACGGGCCCACGTTCCACACCGATTCGCGGTCCCAGAAGGCCCTGGACCTGGCCGCCGATCCGCGCGCGACGCTGGTCGTGGTGTCCGCCGACCGGGCGCGGCAACTCACGGTCACCGGGGTGGCCGAGCCGACCGATCGGGACGAGCACCTGGCGAGCTATCACGCCCGCAGCGAGTACCTCAAGCTCCTGGCCTGGACCAACGACCTCGCGACGGCGGAACTCGCCCCGCCGGGCAGACGCCGGGTGTGGGCCGCGGCGGTGGAGCGGTTCGGCCCGTCGCCGGCGCAGCCGCCCGAGACGTGGCTGGGCATGCGGCTGCGGCCCGAGACCGTG
>NZ_JAALDN010000287.1 GCF_014144855.1 Dietzia maris
GTCGACGACCTCGGCGCACGGCTCGTCCCCGTGGCGCCCGCGACCGGGCCGGCGGGGTTCCCCGACGGCGACGGCGAGCTCGCCCTGCGCCGTACGGCACTGACGTTGGAACCGGACGTCCTCCCGCTGGGCGTGGCGGTCGAGACCCTCAGCATCACGGGCGGCACCATCACCGCCGCCGGTGACGGCGGGCCCGGCACCGCGCCGCTCGACGGCCTCGCACGGACGGACCTCTAGACTCGGGCTCATGAGTCGCGACGACGTACTGGTCAGCACCCGCTGGGCCTCCTCGCGCCTGGCCGACGACTCGGTGGTCTTCCTCGAGGTCGACGAGGACGTGACGGCCTACCACTCCGACGGGCACATCCCCGGTGCCGTCGCGCTGAACTGGCGAACCGAACTCCAGCAGGAGTACACGCGCGATCTCGTCGACCGTGAGCGGTTCGGCGAACTCCTGTCCGTTCGGGGCATCACCCGCGAGCACACCGTGGTGGTCTACGGCGGTAATCACAACTGGTTCGCCGCCTACGCCTACTGGTACCTCCGGCTGTACGGGCACCCCGACGTCCGCCTCCTCGACGGGGGCCGTATGCGCTGGGAGCGGGACGGCCTGCCACTGGAGACCGAGCTGCCGCAGCGGCCGGCGACCGAGTACGTCGCCGAGCCCCAGGACCTGTCGATCCGGGCGTTCCGCGAGGACGTGCTCTCGGGCCTCGGCAGTGACGCGCTCGTCGACGTGCGATCGGTCGACGAGTTCACCGGCCGACTCGCCGCCCCGGCCGGCCTGCCCCAGGAGGGCGGCCGACAGCGCGGGCACATCCCCGGCGCGGTGAGCATTCCGTGGAACCGGGCGGTCACCCGCGACGGTACGTTCCGGCCCGACGCCGAGCTCCGCGAGATATACGCCGATCTTCTCGGCACCCCCGGGCAGCGCGTCGTCACGTACTGCCGGATCGGCGAGCGGTCCAGCCACACCTGGTTCGTCCTCCACGAGCTCCTCGATCAACCGAACGTCGTCAACTACGACGGCAGCTGGGTGGAGTACGGCTCCCTCATCGGGGTCCCCGTCGAACGGTGAGCCGTGTGTTCACCCCGGCGGCCGGCGGGACTGGCTAATCTCGATCCCATGTCTCTCCTGTCGCGTGCGCTCGGTATGGCCGGGCGAGCCTCCGTCGTCGCCGTCGGCGCCGCGGTCGCCTCCACCGTCCTCGTGGGAATCGATCAACGCCGTGGGGCGACCCCGGCCGTGCCCGATCACCCCGGCCCCTACTCCCCCGAGGAGCGGGAGGCAGCCGTTCGGATGTACCTCACCGCGCTCACGGTCCCGGCCGCGGCGTTCCGTGTGCCGTTCGCGAAGGACTGTGTCCGTCGCGAGAACGGCCTGAAGACCGGGTTCGGGGCGGACCAGCTCCGGTGGGACCTCCACCTGCACCTGCAGTACTCGGTGATCCGCGAGGTCCGCGACATCGTCATCACCGTTGACCCCCCGGGGCGCGAGGGCGTCGTGCACGCGGACTTCACCCTGGCGACCGTCGTGGGCGCCACCGCGCGGGTCAGCGAGGACTTCGTCGTGCCCCCCGAGGACTGCCTCATCCACTCGATCGAGGCCCGCGTCTCACTCGGCTGAGAGGCTCGGGGTTAGGATTGGGCCATGGTGCTCTTCTTCGAGATCCTCCTGGTCCTCTGCACGCTGGCCATCCTGTGGGCCACCTGCTACATCGTGTACCGCACGGTCACCGACGAGTCGTGACGGAACGCGACCAGCCGAACACCGGTGACCCCACGCCGCCCGTCCCCGTAGGGGGAGGCGGCGGGTCGGTCGTGCCCGGATCCGGAAACGCGGCCGTCGACGCGGCGGCGGAGCGGTCGGAGGCGACCGCCCGCCGCAACATCGCCCCGTTCTCCGAGCTCCCGGTCCCGGAGGACACCGCCAACCTGCGCTTCGGCCCCGATCTGCACCCGGGTCTGCTGGCCCTGCTGCCGCTCGTGGGCGTCTGGGAGGGTGAGGGCGAGGCCGACACCGAGGACCGCGGCCAGCACCGGTTCGGCCAACAACTCATCGTCGCCCACGACGGCGAGAACTACCTGACCTGGACCTCCCGCGCCTGGACCTTCGACGCCGGTGGCGCCGTGGACGATGCGGCCTACCGGGAGACGGGATTCTGGCGGATCTCCGCGGATGACCAGCTCGAGTTCCTCGTGGCCCACGCGTCCGGCGTGATCGAGATGTACTACGGCGCACCGATCAGCCAGTCGGCCTGGGAGATGACCACCGACGTGGTCCTCGCGTCCCCCACCGGACCCAAGCGTGGCGGCGCCAAGCGCATCTACGGGATCGTCGAGGGTGGCGACCTGGGCTGGGTCGAGGAGCGCGTCCACCCGGAGCGGGGCCTGGTGCCCCACATGTCCGCGCGACTGCGTCGGATAGCCGGCTAGCAGTTCCCCGCCCGGGTGGCGGGGCCCGTCACCCGCGGCCGACCGCGCGGTCGACCATGCCGACGACATCGATCCCGGGGTCCCCGGTCGACAGCGTCACATCGTCGACCCTGCGGACCCGCGCACACAGGGTCACCGAGGACAACAGCCACACCGCGTCCGCGGCCAACAGGTCGGTCAGCAGCAGCCGCTCCCGCCGCACGCGCACACCCTCGGCCCCGGCGATCTCCGCCATGGCCGCCAGGGTGGTGCCCTCGAGGATCCCCACCTCCGCCGGAGGGCTCACCAGCTCACCGCCGCGGGCGATCACCACGGTGGAACGGGGGCCCTCCAGCACCTCGCCGTCGGAGGACAGGTAGATCACGTCGTCGAACCCGGCCGCGGCGGCGTGCCGCAGCGCCGCCATGTTGGCCGCATACGACAGCGTCTTGGATCCGAGCAGCAGCCACGGGGCGGACGCGGCGACGTCCGACGCATACCCCCGACCGAGGGCCGTCACCGCGATTCCGTCGGCCCGTGCCCGCAGGGCCACCCCGCTCACGGGCGCGACGGTGATGTAGGCCGTCTCCCGCCCGCCGCGCTCGGGCCCGCGGGACAGCACCAACCGCAGCATCGCCTCCGAGTCCGGCCCCCACCGGCGCGCGGCCAGGTCGATGCCCGCCAGCCACTGCTCCGGGGACGGCCCGGTCAGCCCCAGCGAGGCCGCTGATCTGGCGAGTCGCGCCAGGTGACGTTCCGGCTTGGCGGGGCGGCCACCGACGACGAGGAGTGTCTCGAAGCAACCGTCGCCACGGACGGCGGCCAGGTCGTCGGCCAACAACAGTGGCTGATCGGACGGGTGGACCCGGGGACGCGGCCCCTCCGGACCGCCCGCGACGAGGACGACCACCCGTGCGTCGTCAGTCCGGTCGGTACCCGTTTCCGCTGCTGTGCCCATGCCGCCCAACACTACGGCGGGGTACGTAGACTCGCGATCGTGACCGACCCAGTTGTGCCCGAGCGGACCGACAGCGGCTACCGCAGCCCGATCCTGAACCGCCCCGGAGCAGTGAACCAGGCCGACACCTCCCCCGACGTCGGGGTGCCGTACCACTACGGCGACCCGTTCGGGGAGCAGCGCGCGGCCGACTCCGCGCTGGTGGTCGTCGACCGCTCCCACCGGGACGTCCTGACCATCGGTGGCAGCGAGCGGCTGACCTGGCTGGAGGGCTTCGTCTCCCAGCACGTGTCCGAGATCCCGGACGGTGGCGGCGCCGAGACGCTGGTGCTGGACGCGAACGGGCGGGTGGAACACCACGCGGTCCTCGCCGACGTCGCCGGCACGCTCGTCGTGGACACCGAACCCGGCCGGGGAGCGGACCTGCTGCAGTTCCTCACCAAGATGGTGTTCTGGGCCGACGCGACACCGGAGACCGCGGACCTCGCCGTCCTCACCCTCACCGGCGCCGCCCTCCCCGCCACCCTCGAGGCCCCGGACGGCACCGAGGTGACCCTGCCGGTCGGGGACTACGCCGGCATCCCGCTGCCGGGCGGCGGTGTGGCCCGGCGGATGCCCTGGCCCCTGACCGGATCGATCGACCTGCTGGTCCCGCGCTCCGAACTGAGCGCGTGGTTCGACGCGGCGGTCGCCGCGGGAGCGCGTCCGGCGGGTTCGTGGGCGTTCGAGGCCCTACGGGCGGCGGGGACGACCCCGCCACGCGGCCGCCTCGGGGTGGACACCGACGAGAAGACCATCCCCCACGAGCTCCCCACCTGGATCGGCGATGTGGCGCAGC